>JADZBY010000271.1 GCA_020851855.1 Anaerolineae bacterium | reverse complement strand
TGATCGCCCCTTGACGCCGCCGCACCTTATCTGCTAGAGTGTTAGGCATTCTGCAACACGTCTGCTGCACCAGCTTTTCAGGTCGAAGGAGGCCACACATGACAGCGATCACACAACGTGAGTGCACCGTCAGCACGGGCCTGACCTTCGGCGCGACTCTCCGCTAGCGAACGTCACACGCTGTACGCCCGTCTCGCGCCAATCGCATAGTCGAAGGCAAGGCCCCCGGCCAGCGCCGCATCTGGCGGATTCATCGCGCGTCGTGCGCCTGATCCTGCCCCGTGTGCGCCGGTTCGCCTTTTTCTCTGTGTGTTGTCTGCAAGGCAAAGAGGGTGGCAGCCTTGTCTCGTTTCCTTTCACCGAATGATTCGCATTCCGACGAGTTCTACGAGCAGTTCGAAGCGCGCTTCGATGCCCTGAATATCGACCGCAAGATGCGGCGGCTGCGCAAGCCAAAGCTCAAGCATATCCCGAAGAAGTCCGCCGACGAGGTGCTGCACGAGAGCGCCGACGTGGTGGGGCTGGAAGGCGGCTTCAACCCGACCTACAAACCGTCGCGCCACGAGGAAGGCTGGCTGCTCAGCTCGCTCGGCGCGTTCTATGACCAGTCGCTCATCACCGACGTGCTGTACATGGTGCGCGGCGGCAAAGAGGCGACGGTGTACTGCTGCGCGGCGCATCCCAGCACCGGCGAGAAGCTGGTTGCCGCGAAGGTGTACCGCCCACGCATGTTCCGGCAAATCCGCAACGACGGTCTGTACCGCGAAGGGCGCGCGCTGCTCACAAGCGAAGGCCACGCCGTGCGCAAGACCGATCACCGAATCCTGCGCGCCGTGGGCAAAAAGACCGGCTTCGGCGTGCAGGTCGCGCACACATCGTGGCTGATGCACGAGTACACCAGCCTGCAAGCGCTGTTCAAAGCCGGCGCGGCGGTCCCGAAGCCGTTCGCGGCCACCGACAACGCGATCCTGATGGGCTACTGCGGCGATGAGCGCATGGCGGCCCCGGCGCTGAGCGGAATCCGGCTGGACGACGCCGAGGCGGACGAGTTGTTCAAGGTCGTGCTGCGCAACATCGAGATCATGCTGCGCAACGACCTGATCCACGCCGACCTGTCCGCGTACAACATCCTGTACTGGGAAGGCGTGATCACGCTCATCGACTTCCCGCAGGTGGTGACCAGCCGCGACAATCGCAGCGCGTACACGATCCTGCACCGCGACGTGACCCGCGTGTGCGAGTATTTCGCGCGGCAGGGCGTGCCCAGCGATGCGCAGGCCATCGTGGACCGGCTCTGGGCGCGCTATTCGCAGGCGTCGCCTGACGAGCCGTTCGACGACGAGGACGAGGACGCGGCGGATTGAAGCAGGGGTTCAGCGCGCGTCGCGACGGGCGCACGACGATTACGTAAGCGCCGGCCCCCAGAGCTTGCCCGAAAATCGGGCCGAACGGGGATGCACCTCGTCCCTACAGGCCAGGCGCATCAAACGAGAATCGGCGGTGCGGCGGCGCAGCCCGGCGCTGAAGCGACCGGGCTGAAGCGCAATGCCTTAGCCTGCCTCACCCACTGCAATACAACTGGAACACGACTCCTGCCCGATGTGCCGTATCCTGAAGCATGGCAACATCACCACTCCCCGCAGGAGATTGCCGTGGCACACCCAAACGGGCACGCCGTCGAGCTGCATCACGTGAGCAAGGTCTATCGGCAGGGCGCGATCCCGGTTCGCGCGCTGGACGGCGTGTCGCTGCGTGTACCTGCGGGTGCATTCGTGGCGATCATGGGCGCGTCCGGCAGCGGCAAGAGCACCCTGCTGCACATCGCGGCGGGCCTGACCACGCCCGACGCCGGCGACGTATCGCTGTTCGGGCAGGCGTTGCAGCGCCTCTCGGATGACGAATTGACCCGTTTCCGCCGTGAGCGCGTCGGATTGATCTTCCAGACCTTCAATCTGCTGCCGACCATGACGGCGCTGGAAAACGTCGGGCTGCCGCTGCTCATCCAGGGCAAACCGCTGGCGCACATTCGACCGCGTGCCCTGGCGCTGCTCGACGCCGTGGGGCTGTCCGACCGGCGCGATCACCGGCCTGACGAGCTGTCGGGTGGACAGCAGCAGCGGGTCGCCATCGCGCGGGCGCTCGTCCACGACGCGCCGCTGCTGCTCGCGGACGAGCCGACCGGCAATCTGGACAGCCGCGCGGGAAAGGATGTGCTCGGCCTGATCCGCGATCTGGCCCGCCAGCACGCCCGCACCGTCATCCTGGTCACCCACGCGCCCGACGCCGCCGCGATTGCCGATAGCGTCGTGCACCTTGCGGACGGTCGGCTTGTCGATGGCCTGACGGGGCAGTGAGGCGACCATGAACACACGTCTGCACTTGCTCCGGCTGCTGAATCTACGCCATGTCCGGCGCGGCTGGGTGCGCGCGCTGGCGTCGGTCGTCGGCGTCGCCATCGGGGTGGCGTGTTTCGTCTTCGGTCCGGCGCTGAGCATGACCATTTCCGCGCAAGTCGGCCTGACCCTGAACGATCTGGCCGGGCAAGCCGATCTCGAAGCGCGCCGCCCGGATGGCGGGTTGCCGCTTGAGGCCGTGACGGCGGTCCGGGCCGTCGAGGGCGTGACTCTCGCCGCCCCGCTGGTGCAGAGCGGCGTCATGCTCGCCGGGCAGCCGGAGTTGCTGGCCGTTTTTGGCATTGACCCGGCCCTCGACCGCGACATGCGCGCGTACCGGCTGGCGCGCGGCGACTTCCTGAGCGGGCCGGGGCGCGTCCTGCTCGGCGACGCTTATGCGGCGGAAAAAGGGCTGGAGCCGGGCGCGGAACTGACCCTGGTCAGTATGGGCGGAGCGCTGACGCTGCGTCTGGCCGGCACGCTTTCTGCCGAATCGGGCGTGGGGCGGCTCAATTCAGGCGATCTGGCTGTCGTCAGTCTCGAGGACGCCTTCCGGCTGACGGGTAAGCCGTCCCTCGACGCGATCACGATCCGGGCTGGGCCGGGCGTCGATCCGGGCACGCTGGCGGCGGCGCTGCGCGAGCATCTGGGCGCAGAAGCCCTGGTCGAGCCGCCAGAGGGCCGTTTTCGGGGCAAAGAAACGTTCAACGTCGCGATCAACGTGCTCATGGCGCTGATCGGCACGCTTGCCATCGTGATCGGGCTGATGCTGATCTACAATACGATGGCCATCTCGGTGGCGCAGCGCCGGGCAGAAATCGGCATCCTGCGCGCGCTGGGCCTGGAGCGCGGCGCGGTGCGGAGCCTGTACGTGGCCGAAGCGCTCGCTCTGGGCCTGGTCGGGTCGCTGCTCGGCGCAGGACTGGGCTTGCTGCTGGTCAGCGCCGGGAACAGCGTCTCGCTTATGCCCGACTTCACCCAGGGCTTCGAGGTCGCTTCGCACGAGGCGTTCCGCGTGACGCCGGGGCTGCTCGTCATCGCCGTGCTGGCCGGAGTGGGCAGCGCCCTGCTGGCCGCACAATTCCCCGCGCGGCAGTCGGCGCGCCTTGACCCGGTAGACGCCATGGCGCAGGTACGCGCCGAGGCGGGCCGGTTGCGGTTCTCGTGGCGGGCCGTCGTGGTCGGCGTTGGGCTGTGCCTGGCGATGCGCGCCCTGCCCTTTCTGCTGCCCACCGGCTCTCTGGAAGGCATCATCGCGGGGAATATCGGCATCTACGGCGTGTTGGTGGGCATGTTCGTGCTGGTCGCGCCGCTGT
>JADZBY010000270.1 GCA_020851855.1 Anaerolineae bacterium | reverse complement strand
CCATCGCAACTGGAGCGCATTCAGACGCTGGTCGGGCAACCGGCCAGCGCCGTCATCGAGGCGCGCGTGCAGTTCGACGTGGAACGGCCCTTCACCGAGCAGGCGGTGGCGCTCATCGATGGCCTGGGCGTCACCCCGGACCGCTGGCAGGCCGAAGCCTGGCTCGTCGTGCTGCCCTCGCTCAACTACATCACTGCCGTGCTGCTGGCCGAGCTTCACGGGCGGATGGGGCATTTCCCGGCCATCATCCGCCTGCGCCCGGTCGCCAACGCGCTCATCACCGAGTTCGAGGTCGCCGAGATCATCAACCTGGAGCAGGTCCGGCAGGCCGCACGCACGCGCCGATAGTCCGGGAGACGGATTGCGCCTGGGTACGCCCGTGCCAGGCTACCTGGATAGCGCGACTTGCTATCCCGCCGCCTTTTTCCGGTCAAGCTGCGCCCTGAGAGTGATCAGGTGCTCATGGAGAAGCGGCGGGATGCCCTGCTCGTAACGCGCAATGGCGTCGGCGGGGATGCCCGTCGCATCCGCGAGATCCGCGACGGACAGGCCTGCTCGCTCCCGCTCGGCGCGCAGGTTGCGCCCAATGGCAATATTCTCGGCAGGCCGTGTGCCCGCCCGTAGCCAGCCCATCAGCCAGTGGACGACGGCCATGCCGTATGCCACGCCCTTGTACGCCGCGACGGGGACAAGATCGCGCCACGGCAGCGGCGCCCAACCGCGTGGGCGCAGCGTCACGAAGTTATAGAGCGGCGGTTCCCAGGTCACGAGATAGCTGAAGAACAGCACGTAACGTCGCAGGAACGTGTTATCGAGCATGGCGGCCAGCGGCGCGACCCAGACCACGTACCAGTTCTGGAACCACAACGAGGCGACCAACAGGTAGATCATCAGCACAATCAACGCGGCGCGGATGAGCGTCATGGGCGACGGCGCGCGCCACACGGCGAGCGCTTGCCACGCAAAGACGAGCGCCGTGATGGCCAGCGTGGCGTTCGCGATGAGCGCGTTTGTGTGCGGCGTGTCGTCCGTCCAGTTTGCGCCGGACCGACCATCCACGACGGGTGCGAGGTACTGGCGTATCACGGCGGCGACCGAGCCGGTGTACATTTCCGCCCGCCGCCCGGCGCGCAGGGTGTCCAGGCCATTCCAGAACGGCGCATAGGCGGCCACGAGTAGGATAGCGCCCAACACGCCGGACAGCGCCACAAATCGGAGCCGCCGCGCGCCGGCCAACTGGCGGAGCGCCAGCACGGCAATGAACGGCACGAGCAGAGCCGGGATAAACTTCACCAGCGCGCCGACGAGCGCGGCCAGCACGGCTGCCACGTGCGCGCGCCGGGCGACGGCGTACACGCTCAGCGCGATGCTGGCCGCCACGAGCGAATCATTGTGCGCCGTCCCACCGGCCATGAATACCACCAGCGGATTCCAGGCGAAGAGGTACACGCCGAGCGCGGCCCGGCGCGGTGCGATGTGTCGCAGCGCCAATCCGACGCCGAGCGCCGCCAGGGCGTATCCGAGCACGGCGACGATCTTGAAGGCCAGCATATTCCCCGCCGGATCATCGCCCGCAAGGCGCGCGGCCAGCCCGGCGATCATTTCCCAGGCCGGCCCGTAGGCAGAGGGAACGTTGCGCCAGCCGACGAACCGGTAAAACGGGTCGTCCTCGACCTGCGCCGGGACATCCTTCATCGGATTCAGCCCGTAGAAGGCCAGCATCCGTCCACGGATGACGTAATCGTACAGGTCGGTCGCGTCGGCGGGCGTCAGGGGCAGCAGCGCCGCGTTCAAGAGCATCCCGCCGCCGAAGACGAGGAGCCACACCCGGCGCGAGGGCGCAGCGGCGTGCATGGCCAGACGGCGCACGCCCAGCCGGTAACCAAGCCAGTACAGGCCGAACAACGCCGCAAAGCCGCCGACGTAAAGCAGCGCCCCTTCGACCGAGAGGCGGCTGAGGCTGGCGAAGGTGGCGTGGGGCCGGTTGCCGTACTGTGCAAAGCTGTAGCGGTGGCTGAAGGCCAGTCCGAAGATGAGGATCATGCCCAGCAGACAGGCCACGAGCCAAAACGTGGGCGGTCGGGCCAGGATGAAGCGGCGCATGGCTCACCCACGCCCATAGCGGATGACCGCGCCCAGGATATAGTACGCCGCCAGCAGTGTGCCACGCAGCGTGCCGCTCACTTTGGACCGGCCCGACCAGCGTTTGCGATAGCTGACGGGCGCTTCGACAATGCGCGCCCGCCGCGCCAGCTTGACGATCATCTCGGTGGGATAGCCGTAGGTCATTTCCTGCATCGTTATGCCCTGCAACACCGTACGCCGCACCGCGCGATATGGGCCGAGATCGCTGATTTTCACTCCGAAGCGCAGGCGCACCAGCCGCGAGACGAGCCAGTTGCCGAAACGCTGCTGCGGCGGCATGGCATCCCGGTCGATGCCGCCCAGCGGACGCGATCCGAGCACCAGGTCGGCCTCGCCGCGCACAATCGGTGCGAGCAGACGCGGCAATTCGTCCGGCGCAAAGCTGCCATCGCCATCGAGGAAGACGAGCACATCGACGCCGTCGCCCGCCGCCGCGACGCCCGCCGCGCAGGCGTACCCGTAGCCCCGGCGCGGCTCGGCGACAACCAGCGCGCCGGCGCTGCGCGCTTCGTCGGCTGTGCCGTCCGTCGAGCCGTTATCCACCACAATCACGCTGCGGGGTGAGACGCTGTCCGGCAAGGCCGCGATCAGGCGCGCGATGTTGCCAGCCTCGTTCAGCGCCGGGATGATGATGGCGACGTGCATCAGGCGCGCCCACTCAGGAGCACCGGGTGCGCTTCCAAAAAGCGCCGGGTGTGTGCGGCGACATGCGGCGGCAAGTCGCGCAACTCGTCCGCCAGCCGCCACAGGTCATCCACGTAATCGACATCATGGCTGGGCGGCAGCAGATGGACGCTCAGACGCTCGTCGTGCGCCCTGTCGAGCGTGTCCTGCGCGACGCGGGGCGTGCTCATCGTCACGGTCAGGAACAGCGGCGGCGCGGGTCGCTTCAGCCCGATCAGATAGTAGCCGCCGTCATCCGTTGGCCCCAGCGTCACGTCGGCCTGCTCCAGCGCCGTAAACGCTTCGACGAGGCAACCGACGGGCAGCGTCGGGCTGTCCGAGTTCATGATCGCCGCCTGATTATAGCCCAACCTGGTAAGGCAGTGCGTCGTGGCGTGGTTGAGGCGCTCGGAGAGGTCCGCGCCCTGCTGCTGGAAGCGGGCGAAGTCGGGCGCGAGCGCGCGAAAGTCCTCGTCCGCGCCTTCGGGCAGGTAAACGAGGATCGGATCGAGCGGCAGGCAGGCGCGCGCCGCACGGATCAGGTCGAGCGTATCGCGCAGAAAGGCTTCATAGAGCGCCGCCGCCTGTTCCCCGCTCAGCGGCGGGCACAGGCGCGTTTTCGTCTGGCCGGGGGCGGGCTTTTTGGCAACCACCATCAGTGCGCGGCGCGCCATGCGACGACATCCCTTCTCCGCCTGGAGACGACTCGATAGACAAGCGCGACGAAAAGCAGGGCATACAGGGCGTAAAATTGCAGGTTGATGGCCCAGGCGACGCGCTCCCATTCGAGGAAGAACGTGTAAGACAGCGCCACCAGCCCACTGAAGGCCCACCAGGCGAACGCGGCGCTGGGCCGCCACGGCGTGAAGGTGACGGCCACCAACGGCAGCATCCACAGGACATACCACGAGAACAGGTTGGCGTTGATCAGGATATAGGCCCCAATCGGCCACGCACAGCGCAGGACGGCCTGGCGTGGTGTGCGCGCCGGGAACAGCGTGAGCGCCAGGCTGATCAGGATCATGGCGGCGGCCAGGGCGAGTGTGACGGTCTGATGCCAGGGCAGGCGCAGCCGCAGGCCCGCCTCGATCAGCCACCACACGCCCGGCGCGGTGTTGAACGCTTCCCGGTTGTACGCCGCGAGAAAGCCCAGCGTATTGACTCCCGGCGCGCTGTACACGAGGTAGCCCAGCGCCACCGTGGCGAACATGGCGGCGGGCAGCGGCCAGCGCCACCGTCGCCTGCCCTGCGCATCGCGCACGCTCCATAACGGCGCGGCCAGAAAGGCGGGGTACAGCTTGGTGAGCGCCGCCAGGCCCAGCAGCACGCCGATAGCCGCCTCATAACGTCCATCGACCGATTCTTG
>JADZBY010000269.1 GCA_020851855.1 Anaerolineae bacterium | reverse complement strand
GCATGGTCGAGGCATACGGGCGGCTGTACCGGGCCTGTCTGGCGCAAGCGGGCCGGTGAGACGAGCATCACTCCGCAAACCCTCACCCCCTGCTCCCTCTCCACGCGGAGTACCGCGTAGAGAGGGGGAACAACGCGGCGGTAAGACCGGCGCACTCCCCTCTCTAGGACTGCCGGGGTCCCCTCTGGGGTGGCAGGCATGGAGAGGGGCCGGGGGTGTGGACAGGGCCTAGTACCACAACTTGGAAAGCGCTCCCCTAACCCTGCCCTTCCCCCCATGCAGAGGGGAAGGGAAGAACCGGCTCTGGAAGCCCCTCACTCTTTATGGGGGAAGGGTTGGGGTGGGGGAAACAAGCCTAATCCTCGGCAGGTTGAGGTACTTGCCATCGTCTATCTGGGCAACGTCCGCCGTGCGAAGTTCATAGCAGCCTCTAGCGGCGGATACGGCGTGTCAGAGCGCGCACGAACAACGATAGCTCGTTCAGGCGCAACAACGAGGCGAGGATCAGGTACGTGACGCCGCCCAGCATTGCCGGGACGACGACGAGCAATACGCGCTCTCGAAGGCCCTGGGCCGGCCACAGATCGGCCACGCTCAGCGCCAGCGCATAGGTGATGAGCGCCATCAGTCCCGTCGCCAGGCCCACTTTTGCCAGCGTCGGGAACAGGCGTTGGTCGCCCAATCCGCCCAGGCGGCGGCGCAGCAATACCAGCGACACGCTCATGTGAATGAGGTGCTTGGCCGAATCCGCGATCATCAGGCTCAGGAAGCCGGTTGAAGGCAGCAGGATGAGCGTGATGGCGATATAGCAGGCCAGGCTGAACATTCCGATCAGGGCGGGCGTGAGGGAGTCGCGCCGGGCATAAAAGGCGAAGATGAGCAGCAGGTCAATCGCGGCAAACGGGATGCCGAGCAGGTACAGGCGCAGCACGATGGACATGGCGGCGGTGTTCGCAGCGGTAAAACTGCCGTGCTCAAAGACCAACCCGATCAGCGGCCCGGCCAGCACGAACATGCCCACTGCCGCCGGCACGATCAGCGTCAGGACCAGTCGCACGCCCTGGCCGAGCGTATTGCGGAATGACCCAACCAGGTCGATGTGAAGCGCCTGCCGGGCCAGCGTGGGCAAGATGGCGATGGAGATGGCCGTGCCGACCAGCCCCATCGGGAACTCGCGCAGGCTGGTGGCCCATTTCATGTAGCCGATGTTGCCTTCGCCGGTTTGCGAGGCGATGTTGTAGCTAAAAGGCCGGTTGACGGCCACGTCGATGAGCAGGGTGAGCAGCACCGGCAGGTACAGCAGGCCGATGCGACGCAAACCGGGGTGGCGCAGCATCCGGGGTAGTCCGGCCAGCGCCAGCCGGATACGTGAGCCTCGCAAGCCGCCAAATACCAGCAGCAGTTGGACTACCGCGCCTGCCACCCAGCCCAGCGCCACGCCCTGAATGCCGATGGCGGGGACCAGCGCCAGCGTGGAGAGCACGATCACGCCGTTGAAAACCGCCGCGCCGAATGCCGGGCGCGTGAAGCGCTTCAGGGCGAACAACGTGCCGCTGAACACCGCGAACAGGCTCATGAAAATCAGCGCCGGGGCGGTCAGACGGAGCAGATCGACGGTCTGGCTGAAGGCTGCCGGGCTGAGCGCGGACAAGTTCTGGTGGCCGACCAGGCCGCGCAGGTTGAACATCTCGGCCCACACGCCCGAACTGGGCAGACCACGATAGAGCGTGATGACCTGCGGCGTGAAAATGATCAGGCCGAGCGTCAGCAGCCCGGCGGCGAGCAGCACGATGCTGGCCAGCGCGCTTACCACTTCCCACAGTTCGGCTTTGTCTTCGCGCGCCGCGTATTCGGTCAGGACCGGGACCAGCGCTGAGTTGGTGTGGCCAAAAATCGCCAGATCGTACAGGTCTTGCGGGATGGTGATGGCGATCTGGAAGGCATCCACGGCCCGGCCCGAAGATGTTGGCGAGCACGATTTCTTTAGCGAAACCGAGCACGCGGCTGGTGATGTTGCCCAGCGCCATCACCGTCGTGGCGCGGGCGACGCTCGTGCTCGTCTCTTCGGAATCCTGAGCGGCAAGAGCCGGGGCAACGACGAGCGGCGGCTCCGGCGCGGCGCTGGAGGCGGGCGTCGTGGCTTCCGTGGTCATCCGGCTACCTGACTCCTGGCAGGGCGCGCACCCGGGCGATGAGCGCGGTGGTGCTGCGCTCCGGCACAAGGTCGATCAGGACCACCTGCCCGCCGTAGGCTTCCACGATGGGCTTCTCCGGAAGCGTCTTGTGCTGGTAATCGCCGCCTTTGGCGTAGATGTCGGGTCGCAGCGCCTCGATGAGCGGTCCCGCCGTCAGGCCGGAGAAGATGATCACGCCGTCCACGCAGCGCAACGCCGCGACGAGCCGCGCCCGCTCGGCGGCGGGGATGAGCGGCCTGCCAGCGCCCTTGAGCGCCGCCGTTGAGGCGTCGTCGTTGATGCCCACGAACAGCGCACCGCCCAGCGCCCGCGCCCGCTCCAGGTAATCCAGGTGGCCGACGTGCAGCAGATCGAAGTGGCCGTTGGTGAACACAAGGCTCAGGCCCGTCTCGCGGATGCGCGCACGGGCCTGTACAGCCTGATCCAGGGTGAGTATTCCGCTCATGGCGGCGGATTGTAACCAAGCCAGACAGGGCGCGCCACCTGCGCTGGCCCGGCGGCAGGCATACGGCTGGGTTGCCGCTGGTGAGCCGCCGCAGATTCGCTACAATCGAGGGCGGACAGAGTGCACGGACAATGCCGATCAGGAAGGATGCACGATGCGTCATCGCCCACGCTGGGCGCTGCTGATCCTGGGCGCGCTGGTGGTGGCCCTGCTCTTCACCTTCCCCTTGTGGCGCGGCGTGTTCCGCACCGGCGAGGAGAGTGTGCCGTTTGCGCTGGCCAGCGCCGAGCAGCGCCGCGTATTACAAAGCCTGCCCAACGCCGAATTTGCCGCCACGGCCTACACCGCGCTGCTCACCGTCGTGCCCGTTCCGACCGAGAGCGCGCCGCCCCCCGTGCCGCCTGAAGGGCAGCCCGTCTTGCGCGGCGAGTTCCAGGCGCTGGACGCCTTGCACGCCGGGCAGGGCGACGTGGTGCTTTATCGCCTGCCCGATGACAGCGTCCTGCTCCGACTGGAAAACTTCGGTGTGACCAAGGCGCCTGGGCTGAACGTGTACCTTTCAGGCAGTGAAGCGCCGCGCACCATCCAGGAACTTGGCGGCGCGGTCCCGGAATTTCTGGTCGGCGCGCTCCTGGGCAGCGTTGGGCCGCACCAGTTCGCCATCCCGCGCGAGCTGCGCCTTGAACGCTATCGCAGCGTCGTCATCGTCAGCGAAGGCCTGCAGAGCATTTACAGCTACGCCACGCTGGGTTAACGCCTTTTGCATAAGAGAGTACATTGATGGCCACAACGAACCGAGTCGAACCGTACCAGGCGCTGGCCGATGTGTACCAGCGCGCCGGATTCGCAGCGTATGGTGAGGCGCTCATTCCGGCGCTGTACAATGTCCTGTTTGAGATGGACTGGACAGGCCGCACTGTGCTTGATCTGGCGGCGGGAACGGGCGAAGTCGCCTACTGGCTGGCCGAACACGGGCTGCGCGTCACGGCGGTAGATAGCTCTCCGGCTATGGTGCGGCGCGCGCGGACCACGACGAGCAGCATGAATCTGTCCGTCGAGTACAACGTGGCCGACGTGCGCGCCTTCCGCCCCACGGTGACCTACGACCTGGCCCTGTCGTTGGGCAGCTCGCTCAACTACATCCCGTCGCTGCGTGACCTTGAAGGAATTTTCCGCATGGTCTATGCTGCGTTGGAGCCGAAGAAGTACTTCATCTTCGACCTGATGACCATCCGGGGATTGGCCGCCGCCGGCAATGGCGACCGCGTGGTGAGCGACGACGAGGGCGCGCACCTCATCCTGTCCCGCAACCAGTTCAGCTACGAGACGCTGACGCTGACGACGCGCTACACGATCTTCGCCGGGGACGCGACGGCATGGCAGCGCTTTGACGAGGTGCATCTGCTGCGCGGCTACCCGTTCCAGGCCATCACGCGCCTGCTGGAAGCCGCCGGGTTGTCGCTCGTTCGCCTGCTGACCACGACGCTTGAGCCGGTGGACGATGCGCGCAACCTGGAGCAAATCATCATCATCGCGCAGAAGGGCGAGTAGCCAAGCGCCGGGTCACGCCTCGTGGAAGTGAATGCGCAGCATCAGGTGGCCCAGCTCGATCCGGTCGCCGTCGCGCAAGCGGCACGCCTGATCCGGCTCCAGCGCAAAGCCATTGATGCGCGTGCCGTTCACGCTGCCCAGGTCAGACAGGAACATTGCGCCCTGGCGGTAGGCGATCTGCGCGTGGCGGCGTGATACGCCTGCATCCAGCGCGCCGAACGGCTCCAGGTCGAGATCGGGCCGGAACCCGCCCTCGTCGTCGGCGCGGCCCAGGATGGCGGCGTCGGCAACGACCAGGCGTATCGAGGGCGACTTCTCCCCTTCCATGCCGACGCGGACCGTCAACGCGATCGGTCCCGGATAAGGCGCACGTTCTTGCGGCGCAGCGCTCATGCCTGTCACTCTATCTGTCTTTCGCGCGACACTCTCCTCGTGACGAGGTCGGGTGGGATGGTTGAGACTGAGTATACTCTGAGGCATGACCACCTTCCCAGCAGCGGCGCGTTTCTTCCTTTCATTATGCGGCAAAACCCGATCTGCGCGCCGTCACCGATTTGTCGCAGTCGCCGCCGTCCGTCGGATGCTGCTCGGCGGCATCCTGCTGCTGGCTGGCGCTTGTGCCCCGTCCGACACGGCCATCCGCCTGGAACATCCGTGGCGCGCCATGCAGACCTTTGCCGGCGTGCCCGGCCTGGACAGCCCCGCCCTGTGGCGCGATGATCGTGCGCTCTGGCTGGCATGGCCCGGCCCGCCCGACGAGCCGAATCTGCGCCTTGTCGCGCTCAGCGGCGACTCAGAAGCGCAGCCGGACGCGATCCGGCGGTTGGCGCTGGGAATCCGGCCCACGGGCGTCCGCCTGGCAGCGCTGGCCGACCGCTGGTCGCAGCTGGTGTGGCTGGAAGGGCGCGCCGAAGGCGGATATGCGTTGGTCGGCGGCACGCTCGGCCCGTCGCGTCAGGTCGAGCGCGGCCCGACAGACATCGCCGACGGGCCGGTGCTCGAATTTGCGGCGGGGACCACACCCGACGGCGAGTTGCTCGTACTGTGGAGCCAGACCGACGGCGCAGAAACGCCCGTGTTTGCCACGCTGATCGACGGATTGGGCCGCCCGCGCGCGCCGGTTCGCCTCAGCCCGTCGGGGCGTTTCCCGGCGCTCGCCTTCGGGCCGGATGACCGGCTGCACGCGGCGTGGCTCGAAGCCGGGCAGGGCGGCGTGTGGAGCGTGCGCTACCTGGAAGCGCCACGCGGCCCGCTGCGCCTGTTCGATGCGCTGCCCGGCATCATGAGCACACCCGTGGGCGTGGTGCGCACCGGCGCAGGCCAGATGATCGACGGACTGGCGCTCGGCGTCGATTCGCGCGCCGTGTTTCTGGTCTGGAGTCTGGTGGTTGTCAATGCGGACGGCGTGCACGGCGCGGTGAGCGGCCTGAGTTTTGCCCAGGGCGCACCCGCCGCCACGCGCAGCCTGGATTTCACGGCGCTGCCCGCCATGCTCAGCGTGCGCTGGCCGGTCATCTCGGACGGGCCGCCGCTGCCGGATGGCGTGTTGCTCGCCCTGAGCGCCGGGGAGCCGGCCCGGCCCGCCGACCGTCCGCTCGTCGTGCGGCTGTCGCGTGAGGGGATTCTGGCCTTCTCGCCCGTGCTCGCGGATTCCCCGGCAGGTTCCCCGGCGCAAGGCGCAATCGGCCCGGCATCGCTGGCCCACGACGCCGCCGGTAACCTGACGCTGGCCTGGCGGGTCCTGCGCCCCGATGGGACCGCCGCGCTGCATGTCGCCGCGCGCCCGGCGGGCCGCTGAGGCGTTTCCACGTTATCCCGCTGGTTGACCCGGAATCGAGCCTATCCTACAATGGGGCGGTGGGGCAGCATACGGTTGCCTGGGAGCACGATCATGATCCCGGAAAAGCTCATACACGGCCTGAATAACCCGAACCCGGCGGCGCGCATCGAGATGCTGCGGATGCTGGCCATGCTGGAAGAGACGGCGGCCCTGCCCACGCTGCGCAGCCTGTCCGAGCGCGAAAGTGACCCGGCGGTGCGCGAGACGATACGCTGGACGGGCGGTATCATCGCCGCGGCGGCGGCCCGCGGCCATTCCACCGACCTCGGCGTGCGCCAGCATTTCCGGCTGGACTGGGGACCGTCGCCCGACGAGCTTGAGGAGCGCGCCAAGCTGAAGAAGCTTCACGAGCAGATGGAATTGGACCGCATCCGACAGCAGCAGGACGAAGTCGGCAGCAAGGTGGCGGGTACGGCGGCCTGGGGCGCAGCGGCGGCCATGATGGGCGGTCTGGGCGTGGCGGCGTCGGTCATGCTCAGTTCGCTCACGGGCAGCGGCGAGTCGGGTGAAAAACCAGAGATCGGCCTCGCCATCGACCCGCAGCGCCCGACGGATAACGACATCACCGCCTGGGCCAACCGCCTGCGCCACCCCGATTCGCGCACGCGGCGCAGTGCGGCAGTCGAGTTGCGTACCCTGAACAATCTCGCCGCGCTGGCCCCGCTGGCGCACCGTTTTGCGCTGGAGCCGGTCCCTGAAGTGCGGCAGGAGATTCAGGCGAGCGGCAAGGCGCTTTATTACAACTGGATTCGCTGGGAACAGGTGCAGGCCGAAGAGCGCGCCCAGACCAAGCCCGAACCCACCACGGGACCGAGCGCCGCCGAGATTTTTGCGCGCGCCCAGGCCGCCCGCGAGAAGAAGAAGCGGTGAGAGGGCGGAAACGGGCGCGTCGCGACGCGCCCCTACACGGTATGTCGCGGTAGGGGCGGCTCGCGAGCCGCCCGCACCTTATCCGAACACGTTTCGCCGGCCCTCACACCTTCGCCTTGATGGCCTCGACGATATCGGCGGCCATCTCGTATTTGCCGAAGGGCGGGATCAGGTACGCGCCCTGGATCATGCCCGCGCCCTGAAGCTCCTCAAGCAATTCCACGGCAATCGCCACGCCGACCTGGGGCGCGGTATCGCCCGCCGCGTCGATGCGCGCCCGAATCTTGTC
>JADZBY010000268.1 GCA_020851855.1 Anaerolineae bacterium | reverse complement strand
CCGACGCGGCGCATGGGGTACTTCAGGCGGTCGGGGTTGTAGATGCGCTGGCGGACCGAGCGGCCACGCACGCAGGCGCGCACCTGATGCATACCAAATTCGTCGTCGCCGGTGTTGTCCGTCTCGACACGCACCACGACGCCATCTTTGACGTGCAGGCGCAGCGGGCAACGGCTGCCGCAGTTCACCATGCACGACTGCCAGACGACTTTATCGGCCACCGGGACCGCGTCGCGCGAGGCGTCGGCGGGCGTTACGTCCGCCGCCAACTCGTGCGCGCCCAGCATGGCGGCTGCGCCGAGCGCCGCGCTCCACTTGTGGAACGTGCGCCGCGACATAAGGGTGCTGGTCACCAGATCGTCAAGTAACGCATTTTCAGGCATGTGGTTCTCTCCTCAAGAAGAAGGGAAGAAGCAGGCAAGACGAAAATCGGGTCATGAGCGTCCTTTCTTGATAAGTTCTTAATCTTCGTAGCCGAAATGGCTCCATGTGACCATGCCCGCCACGATAGAAACGAACCAGGATGCGTGTGCCAGAAAAGGGTGAACGCGAGTTGTGAAGCCGAATCGCGGGGCAGAAGATGTGGGTGGGCTGCCGAGCGATTGCGCCGATCTTCACAGATCACAGGGGAATGCGCTAGTGCCAAACTTCACATTTGGATGTGACATTATTACATGATGTCAGGATCAGGGGAGAAAGGGATAAGAGAGGGTGGTTACTGAAGCGTGTTCTGAACTTCGCATGTCGGATGTGGCCCAGACCTCACCCCCGACCCCTCTCCATGCCTGCCGGGGTCCCCGACCGGGTTCCCATTGAACGCTTGCGTTCAAAGGGTGGTCTGGGGTGGCAGGCATGGAGAGGGGAGATCGCCAGCCCTACCGCCGCGCCGTTCCCCCTCTCCACGCGGTACGCCGCGTGGAGAGGGGGCGGGGGGTGAGGCTCAGAGTTCATAACGTACTCTACATAGGGACAGATCGAGGCAGATCGCGGGCGCGTCACGACGCGCCCCACCACGTCGCGGTCAGGTAGGGGCGGCTCGTGAGCCGCCCGTTCTCACCCCGGCAAGAGCAGGTGCACGTCGCCAAATTCGTGCCACAGATAACGCTCGCGCAGCGCCTCGGCGTAGGTCATTTCCAGATGGGGCCGCCCGGCCAGCGCTTCCAGCATGGCCAGGTGGCTGGACTTCGGCTCGTGGAAGCCCGTGATCAGCCCATCCACCGCGAAAATGCCGCGCTCCGGCGTGACGACCAACTCCGTCCAGCCTTCGCCCGCGCGCACCCGTCCGCGCCCGTCGGTGACCGTCTCCAGGGCGCGGATGGCCGTCGTGCCCACCGCCACCACGCGCCGCCCGTCATGCCGCGCCGCGTTGACGATATGCGCCGTAGCGCGTGACACGCGGTAATACTCCGGGTAGGGCGGCTCGCGGTTTTCCTGGCTGGACACGCCGGTATGCAGGAGCAGCGGCGCAAACTGCACGCCCTTCGCCGCCAACCGCGTGACCAGCCGGTGCGTGAAGGGCCGCCCTGCCGAGGGCATCTCCGCGCTGCCTGGCTCGGTGGCGAACACGGTCTGGTAATAGGCGATGGGGTAGAACTCGCGCACGTAGCCGTACCGGATCGGGAAGCCGTGGCGTTCCAGATAAGCGTCCACCGGCTCCGGCAGGATCAGCGTGGCGTGCCACAGGCGCGGCGGCAGGTTGACCGTCCGGTAACGCTGATACGGCTTGCGGATCACCGCCCGGCCCAGCGTTGGCAAGCGCAGAATCTCACCCTCGCGCAGGCCGGGGAACGGTTTCGTCCCTTTTTCGCCGGGCTGGCGCGCTTCGACCAGCCAGTGCCCGTCTGGCAGGCGCGTGGACAGGTGCAATTCGAGCGGCGTACCGTCGGCGCGCTGGGCGCTCAATGCCGCGTTCAGCGTGCCGCTCGTATTGATGACCAGCACATCGCCCGGATCGAGGAAGTCGGTCAGCGCCTTGAACTGGGCGTGCGCCACCTTGTTGCTGTGATAGTGCGACGCCATCAGCCGCACCTCGTCCCGCCGCAGCCCGCGCACTTCGGCGGGCATTGTGGCGTGCAGATCGTCGGGCAGGGCGAAATCCAGGCTCTGCTCCAACGTTTTGAGTGCCGTTTCCGCCGCCGTCGCCATCAGACGCTCTCCGCTTCCGGCGCTGCCACCTGGGACAGCGTCAGCTCAATGTCCTGGGGGAGTCCATCGGGCGCTTGCAGCCGCACGTTGAGATGACCCCAGGGCGTCATGACGGCCTCGGACAGCGCCCGCGCGCCGCGTTCGACCAGCCGGGTAGCCATGCCCGCGCTGTCGTCGACGCGGAAGGCCAGCCGGACCATGCCCACGCCCTGCCGCCCCGTCTCGATGCCGTTCACTTCTGCCGCCTGGGCCGCGTTCACGATTTCCAGCGATGCCTTGCCGGCGCGGAACAGGATTCCCTTGCTCTCCGGCCCGATCCACTGCTCGGCAGCTTCCAGGCCCAGGCCATCGCGATAGAACTCGGCGGCGCGCTCGAAGTCGGGCACGGTCAATACCAGCCGCATCCCGTGTACCGGCCCGGGGTGCGGCGCAGGCGCAGGGGATGCACCCTGCGTGGCCGCCAATGCCTGCGCCTGGTAGCGCCCGCTCGGCAGGTCGCCAGTGAGCAGCGCCAGGAAGCCGGGCACGCTCGCGTCGGGCAAGGGCCGGTCGCTGATGTCCTCGCCGGGGAAGGCGTCCTGCTGCATCTGGGTGCGCATATCGCCCGGATCGACCCAGTACACGCGCCAATCGGGCCGTTCCGCCGCAAGAATGGCGGTGAGCTGCTCCAATGCCGCCTTGCTCGCCCCATAACCGCCCCACCCGGCATACGGCTGGACGGCGGCGTCGCTGGTCACGTTCAGGATGCGCGCGCCGGGCTTGAGATCGCCGGCCAGCGTTTGCACAAGGGCCAGCGGCGCGAGCACGTTCACCCGGAACACCGTTTCCAGCGCGTCGAGGGGATATTCCAGCAGGTTCGGGCGTGGGCTGGGACCGAGTACGCTGGCGTTGTTGA
This sequence comes from Anaerolineae bacterium, assembly GCA_020851855.1. Lineage (GTDB taxonomy): Bacteria > Chloroflexota > Anaerolineae > Aggregatilineales > UBA2796 > JADZBY01. The sequence continues at coordinate 922 of JADZBY010000268.1, read as the reverse complement.
CCAGCGCATCCAGGCCGCCAAAGGCGCGCACGGCCTCGGCCAGCCGCGCGCGGTGCGCCGAGTCGCCCACGTCGCCCGCGATGGCGACGACGGCGGTCATTTTCGCAAGTTCGGCGTGGGCCGCTTCGAGCGCCTCGGCCCCACGCGCATCCAGCACGAGATGCCAGCCCTGTGCGGCGAGCGCGCGGGCCAAGACCAGGCCCAATCCACGCGATGCGCCGGTGATCAGCGCCGTTCTCTGTAAGCCTGTCGTTCCGGAAGCGCCCATCGTGATCATCCTCAATCCATACGCCGTGTGTTCTGGCTCACAGTGTAGAGGGATGAGCGCGCGCTTTCGCCGGGCGATGGATCGGGCGAGGGGCTGTACGAGAGTACAGGGAAAAACAGATGGATTCGATACATTGCGACGCGCAACGTCCAGATGACGCCTGCGTAGTCCCTACGGCGTGCAGGCAGCCCAATCACTCCAAGCGGAATGACTGAGGCCAGCCCGGCGCTGAAGCGACCGGGCTGAAAGTACGAAGCCCTTCGGGCTACAGATTCCTTTTTTAGCCCGCCAGGGCTTGGTAATCTCAGCCCCGTGCTTCAGCGCGGGGCGTTGATGATCGTGCTTGAAGCGTAGTCCCTGCGTCGTGCAAGGACGAGGTCTGCCTCGTCCGCTTCTACCTCCCGTGCTGCACGCGCCTTGCAGAAGAGGGATTGGGGCCAGGGAATGAGGCTACGGCAGGGTCACGTCGCAGTGATCCAGGTTCGTCGAGCAGGTCTGGATCGTTTCGCCGCGCATCTGCACGAGGAAGACTTGCGGGTCGGAGTCGCGGCGCGGCGTCCAGAATTGCTCGTCAACGCGGTACACGATCTGGGGCGCGATTTGCGGGCCGCACTCCGGCGGGGCGGCGCGGCGGTCGGCGCTGCCGACGAAGAT
>JADZBY010000267.1 GCA_020851855.1 Anaerolineae bacterium | reverse complement strand
CGGATGTCCCGCGCGTGGCCTCGTTGCGTCGTCGCGAGTGGGATTCTGGGCGGTTCGCGAACCGCCCCTACAACGGATGTCCCGCGCGTGGCCTCGTTGCGTCGTCGCGAGTGGGATTCTGGGCGGTTCGCGAACCGCCCCTACTTTGACACGTGGTGGGGCCGGGGATGAGGCGCTTCAGTCGTCCGTCTTGGGCCGCCGGATCGGAATCTTGTACGTCGGGGCGTCGGCGGGCGGCGGCGGCTCTGCGTCGGGCGAATAATCGATGGTCCGGATCGGAATCTCCATCGTATCGTCCTTCTTCGCGTCGACCGGGATGATCGCCTCGCTGTCGCCCGACTCGCCCGCCGGGCCGGGCTGGCCGATGTGCGCCTCTTCGGGCACGTCGGGGGGCGGCGCGGCGGGTGTGACCACAGGCGCGCTCGTCACCGCTTCCGGATTCACCACGGGCGGCGGCGTCGGGTCGTCCACGAGCTGCCACTCCGGCCCGACCTCGATCCGCTTGCCGGATGGGAACGTGATGCGCGTGCCCGCCGCGCTGCGCACGACTTCCACGCCCAGATGGCGCACCGTGACCGGCCTGGGCAGCACAAACGGGCCGCCTGCCCACACACGCCGCTCGCTCAGGACGCGCACGCCGGCCAGCCGCATGAAGAGCGCCAGCGGCATGATGCCCTGGGCGTCGTCGATGTCGCCCAGGCCGTCGCCCGTCTCGCTGTTGTAGCCGCTGCGGAAGGCCCGGTCATGGCGCAGCGCCTTGATCTGGGCGTCCATCAGGCGGGTGAAGAGCGTCGCCGCCTCGTCCACGTAGCCGTAATCGAGCAGCCCTTCCAGGATCAGCGCGTTCCACCACATCCACACGCCGCCGCTGCCGCCGTCGTTGTTGGCGACGAAGGCCGGATCGTCCGCCGGGCACACCGGCAGGCCAAACGGGCGTCCGTAGGCGCGCTCATCGGCCAGCCGCCGCACCATGTGCGCCGCCTGATCCTTGTCCGGCGCGCCCGCCCAGAGTGGGGCGACGTTGGGCAGGTAGGTCCGCGTCAGGTCCACCGTGTCGATTTCGACCGAATAGAGCCGGATCAGCCCTTCGAAGCGCACGTAGCGCACCTCGGAATAGGCGCGCTCGGTGACTGCCGCGCCCAGGCCGTAATACCAGGCGAAGGCGCTGGCGGGCAGCGTTTCGTTGCAGGGCTGGCCGTTCGCGTCGACGCCCTCGATCACGGCGGTCACGTTCGGCGCGGTATCCTTGCCGCCGATGATGCGCAAGATGAGCCGATTAGGCGGGTCGATGCGCGTGCGGACGTTCATCGCCTCGTCGCCCTTGCCCCGGAACAGGTTCACGCCCTTCACCGCGCGGTCGGTGTCGCGGTCGCGGTACAGGTATGCGCCCGCCTCGTCGCTCCACATGGCGCGCAGATGGTCCGTCAGGCGATCCAGCCGCGCCCGGATGGCTTCCACGCCCGACGAATCGCCCAGCGCCTCGGCCATGCGCAGCAGCGAGCGCCCTTCGCGCAATAGAAACGCCGCCAGGTCGGGCGCTTCGGCCTTGTTGATGTCCGCGTTTTGCGCCCAGCGGCGGAAGCGGGCAAAGATCGGGTGGTCGGGGAACTCCGCCTGGGAGACGTTCAGCCATTCTGGGAAGTCGTCGCCGTCGTCGTCGTAATCCTGCTGGAACCAGCGCTCGAAGAACGGGCGCAGCGCAGGCAAGGCGGCCTCGATAAGCGCCCGGTCGTCCGTTTCTTCGTAGAGACGCCAGGCCGTCGCCGCCAGCACCGGCATGGCCAGCATCCGCGCCCGCTGGCCGCCCAGGCCGGGCCGCGCATCGATCCAGCCGTCCGGCTCTCTGACGGCGAGCCAGTTGCGAAAGGCCGCTTTGGCCAGGTCCGGGGCGAGCATGGCGGCGGATGGCAAGAGCAAATAGCCGAGCGCCGCGCCCTGTCCGCTCCAGCCCCAGCCGTGATCGCTGCCGTCGCCGCGCACGCTGAAGCCACGCGCCGGGATGCGCGTGCTGACGAACGAGACGCCGGGCAGGTGGCCGGTCGGGCCGATGAAGCTGCGCAACGTCACCTGGGCGCTGAAGGCCAATGCGGCGTCCCAGTCGGCGTTGCCCGTCTCGATGTGCGGCGTGCGCGCGTTGGCCGCTTCAATGCGCTGGAACTCGGCGTCCCAGTCCTGCCGCTGAAGCCCCTGGTATGCCGCCGCCAGACTCTCGTTGAGCGAGGCGTACCCGGCGTGCACCCAGCGCACAGACGTGCTGCCGCGCGAGGGCAGGCTGATCGGCGTCGAGAGCTTGCCGCTCTCCGGGTCGCCGTGGCGGCGGGTGGGCTGCGGCGCGGCGCGCTCCATCATCAGGACCGGGTTCAGGTTGCCGACGCGGCCCAGGTGCAGCGCTTCCGTGCCGTCTTCCAGGCCGAGCAGGTTCATATCCACGCCTTTGCCCTCACGCGCTGCCTGCCCGAACAGGTCGAGGACGAGCGCGGTAGGCTGGTCGCTGCGATTTTCCAGCGTGAAGCGCCCGCCGACCATGTGCGAGGACAGCACCCAGAAATCGGCGGTGAGCGCCAGCGCGTTGGTCAGACGGGCGGTGATTCGCGCGTAATTCGGCGCGAAGCGGACCAGAACAGGCCGCTCGGCATAGCCCATGCTCTCGTACACGGCGCGCCCGTCGAGCATCCACATGGGCACGATGCGCGCCAGCCCGGCCCGCCCGCCGTAGCGCGTTTGCAGGACGAAGGCCGGTTCTTCGGGTCCACCAAAGGCCAGTTCCCAGGATTGATCGTCGGCGTAATCGGTGCGCCCCAGGCGCGGGTCGGCGGCAAGCCGAACGGAGAGCGGACTGTCGGCGGTCAGACGCCAGTCTCTCATCGGGACTCCTTGAAATGGGCCGGGTCGTTGCCGCGATTTATACCATGTTTCGTGGGAAGTTGCCGCAGGTGGGCGGGTGCGCAGCTTAGGTGGCAGATTAGGCGCGCCCGGCGCTGATGGGCTTTCACAAATAAGCGCGGATACTACCGCCTGAACCTGAAGGTCCAGGCTGAAGCTACGAAGCCCTTCGGGCTGAAGACGTATTCCAGCCCGTCAGGGCTTTGTAGACTCAGCCCGGTCGCTTCAACGCCGGGCACGCTCGATGTCCGCAATAACAGCTGAAACGCCAAAAGTCCAGGCTGAAGCTACGAAGCCCTTCGGGCTGAAGACGTATTCCAGCCCGTCAGGGCTTTGTAGACTCAGCCCGGTCGCTTCAGCGCCGGGCACGCTCGATGTCCGCAATGATATTCTGAAACGCAAAGGTCCAGGCAGGATCGGGTTTCACCGGATTCGCTATCCTTCCATTCCGCCAGACAGCTCCTCGCTGGTCCAGAAGCCGGCCAGCCACGCCACAAGCTGCTCCAACACATCGGGCGAGAGGCGGCAGGCGGCTTCAAAACGCCCACCAAAGGCATACAGCCGCGCAAAACGCTCGCGCACCACGAAGACCATGTAGTCGCGCTCCCAGCGCTCGCGCGTCCACAGGATGGAGATGCCGTTGGAGCGGCGCAGCTGGTCCAGAAAGCGGATGCGCTGCACGTCCGGGATGGCCCCGATCTCGAAGCGGACGCCGACCATGCTGCCCAGGCCGAAACTGGCGTCAAAGCTGCCGTCCGCGCCGTGCAGATCGAGGGTGAGCGTGGCGGCCTCGTCCTGGGATTTGATCTGCGCCCATCCGGCGCGGGCGGTTTTGCCCGGCGCGGGCGCAAACGACGCCGACGAGAGCAGCGGGGCGTTGGGAAAGCGGCGCGCCAGCTCGTTGTCGAGGCTGATTTTGCCCGCGAAGAACTGGTTGAGCAGGTACGGCGCGGCGGTGTGCGAGGGCCGCCCGCCTTCGTTCAGTTCCAGGGTGAGCCGCTGGCGGTCTTCGTTGGTGATGCGCGCGGTGAACTCCCGCGTGAGGCGCACCAGTTCTTCCACCGGGATGCCATCCACAAAGCCCGGCTCGTCGCTCAGGGGGCGCAGTTTTTGCCCGGCGCTTCTGCCGCGCTTGCCGAAGGGGTCCGAGCGATCAGTCATTGAAGGCACTCCGTGACGCTCCAGCCGATGATGGGCAGAGGCGCTGCTCTGCGCTTCTCATTATAGCCCAGAGCCAAACGCGGCGGCGTCACGGAGATGTTATGAAGGCGCGCTCGGCAGCGCTTATTCAGACTCAGAGGGCGTGGCAGGTGGAATGAGCGGCTGCCATGCAAGCGCGTGCTTCCCTGGCGCAAGTGCAGGCTCAGCGCTTTCCAATAGGGTGGAATGAGCGGCTGCCATGCAAGCGCGTCCTTCCCCCTCTCTACGCGGTACTCCGCGTGGAGAAGGGGTCAGGGGGTGAGGCTGATTACTTTCTTACCGGCTCTGCAGGCCCTGCGGGAAGGCCGGCCACAGCACGTTTTGCCCGTTGAGCACCATGTACCACTGCGGGACCCAGCCCAGCCCGTACACCTCGACCGCCACATCCTTCTTGAGCGGCGTCACGGCGTAATCCTCGTTCTGGTTGGCCATCGCCGCCCAACGGTCCTTGGCCTGGACGAGCGCCGCCTGCAGTTCCTTTTCTTTGGCCTCGATCTCCGCCAGCAGGCTGTTGATCTGCGCCTCGTTCACCGCCGAGCGGTACTGCGCCTGCTTCTTGTAGCGCCGGGCGCGGCTCATGCGGGAGAGCGTATAGGCCGTGTGGCCCTTCAACAGGCTCATCACCGCCTCGCCCGTGGTGTACAGGTCCTCGCGCTTCAGCTCGTCCACCGCCTCACGGGCCGCGTCCAGTTGGCGCTGCTCGCGGTCCAGCTTCAGCTCCATCGCCTGAATCTGCTGGTTGTACTTGGCGGCAAGCTGGGCGGCCTCTTCTTCGAGTTTTTCGCGCGCGATCTGGCGCACACGGGCCTGGAAGTCGCGCGGGTCCTCGCCCACCTTGCTGTAGATTTTCAGGTGCGGGTTATACAGCAGGTCAAGCTGCGCCGAGCGCGCCACGTAGTCATGCGCCTCGTCGCGCAGCGCCCGCACGCGCTTCGGATCGACCAGGCCCGGCGGAAGCGCGCCGTAGGCAGCCTGACCGTAGGGCTGGCTGTCAAGCTGTTCCGGCGGGACCGGCTCGGCCTGGAAGTCGTTCCAGCGGATCAGGCCGGCTGTGCCCACGTCCGGCACGTGAAACGCCCAGCGCTGGTCGCCGTCTGCGCCGGTCTTGCGGTCCAGGAAGCGCACGTGAATCTGCGCCAGGAACACGGGCCGGTAGACGATCTGTGCGCCGCCGAAGTCCGCGCCGCGCGTGCCAGCCTGCGCCTCGTAGGCCCGGATGGCGTCGCCCGTGTTGATCAGCGGCGGCAGGAAGAACTGCGGGATGGCGCTCGGCAGGGGCGGCGGCGTCTGGGTATAACCTTCAGGCAGCGCCGGGCCAACTTGCGTCATCGTCCCGGTGCGATTCGGGCGCGAATAGCCCATACCCAGCGGCATCGTGCCCTGATCGGGGACCGGCGCGACGGGCTGTGACGACTGTGACGGCTGTGACGGCTGCGACGGCTGCCCCGATGGCGCAGGCGGTGTGGGCGGCGCTTGCGGTTCGGGCGTCGTCCAGAAGCTACTCGCGCCGGGCGCGGGCGGCTGGGCGACTTCCGTCATGGCCGGATTG
>JADZBY010000266.1 GCA_020851855.1 Anaerolineae bacterium | reverse complement strand
TGCGGCGCGCTTTGGCGACCAGGTAGATCAACAATACGGAGAAAACGATGCCGGCCAATACGTAGCCAAGCACCATGTAGGACAGCGTATCGGGAATCCCGTCGGGCATAAGCTCCCCTTATGATGTGGATTACTGACTGAACAGGTGATGCTTGCGCTGGCGCACAATGTCGGCCCGCTCTTCGAGCCGGACACGATGCCAAAGCAGGGTGAGCGAGGCGAGCATGTACCAGACCATCGCCATGCCCATCGTCGATTGCTGGCGGCTGGCCGCGCGCACCTCAAAGCCGCCCTCGGCCATCGGGTTGCTGGCGCTGGGGCCGATGACAACCGGGTGCAGCGTGGGAATCTGCGTGCGCGGCAGGATGAACACGACGATCACGCTGGCGAAGGCGAGAATGCCGTACACGGCGGCAAAGCGCGCCCGGCGGTCCGGGTTTTCAATCGCGCCGCGCAGCACGAGGTAAGCCGCATACAGCAGCCACATCACGGCGGTGGCGTTCAGGCGCGGGTCGGCGGTCCACCACGTGTTCCAGATGGGGCGCGCCCAGGCCGAGCCGGTCACCAGGGTGATGGTCATGAGCGGCAGGCCGATCTCCACGCTGGACAGCGCCAGCCGATCCCATTTCGGGTTGCGCGTGAGCAGGTAGGCGAGTCCGGCGATCACGGTGACGAAGAAGACCGTCGTGCCGCCCACGTAGGCGGAGACGTGAATGTAGAAGATGCGCTGCGCATCGCCCTGGTTGGGGTCGGTTCCGGCCCAGAAGAGCGCCATGTAGAGCATGATGAAGAAACCGACGACGGTGAGCGCCGTCATCAGCCCCAGCAGCCGGCTGCGCCACGCCGGGAACTCCAGGCGGACGGCGGGGGTAGTCATCGATCCCTGTGCGACAGCCATGAGAAGAATCTCCAGAAAACTTGGAACCGGTTCAGTTCGACGGGCATTATACTCAGAATTGCGCTGATGGGGGAAAGGGAAATGTCCGCAGTCCTGCTCCGTTCGGGGCGAGCGTCGTGCGCGCCCGACGGGGGTTTATACACTTCACAATCCAGCAATCTATGTTATGCTTTGTTCTGGGTCGGGCTTGGCTCCATCGTGTTTACGCTGCCCTCGCGCTCGCCCCAGATAGCCTGGAATGGCGATTTTACGTGACGGCTATTACGGCCTGAGGTGAGGCTTGAGCATTCAGCCTGGTAGCGGATTCGGCTGGGGTGCGGGGCGGCTGGTGCGCCGTGGTGCGCGCCTCGGCTCCGAGCCGCCGGCCATTGTCGAACGCTTGCTGGACGGCATCCCCGGTTGGCTGGCCTGGGCCAGCCTGGTGCTGGTGGTGGTCGGCTCGGTGTTCGCGCCCTGGACTGTGTTCACCGTCGCCGCCGTCATCGGGGCCTACATGGCCGCGCGGATGCTGCTTGCCGCGCTGGCCAATGTGGTCGGGCTGCGGCGCATCACTGCCTGGGAGCACACCGATTGGCGGGCCGAATACGAGCGGCGCAAACGCCCGGATAGCCTGCCCTGGGACGGCGTGCAGCACATGATCGTCGTGCCCAACTACCGGGAAGACATTCGCATCCTGCGCGAGACGCTGCAACGCTTTGCCGAGTCGCCGCTGGCCCGCTCGCAGGTCACCATCGTGCTGGCCATGGAAGGGGCCGACCCGCAGGCGGTGGAGACGGCGACGGCGCTCAGGCACGAGTTTGCCGACGTGTTCCGCCACATCATCGCCACGTACCATCCGCGCGGGCTGAAGGGCGAAGTGGCGGGCAAGTCCTCGAACGTGGCCTGGGCGGTGCGCCATGCCCGCCACGAGATGATCGAGGGCAACGGCGACGCGATTGATCACGTCGTGATCACCGTTACCGACGCCGACTCCTTGCTCCATCCCAAGTACCTGGAAAGCCTGAACTGCCTGTTTGCCACCGCGCCGAACCGGCAGAACCAGATGTGGCAAGCGCCCATCCGCTTTCACAACAAGGTATGGGAGACGAATCCGGCGCTGGCGCTGGTGCAGATTTATTCCGCCGCCTGGGAACTGGCCTATCTGGCGGGCTGGTGGTGGCAGGCGATGCCCATGTCCACGTATTCGCTGGGCCTGAAGATGGCGGCGAGCGTCGATTACTGGGACCGGGACGTGATCGCCGAAGACTGGCACATGTTCATCAAGTGCTATTACCGGCGGCGCGGGCGGTTCGCCATCACGCCCATTTATCTGCCCTTCAAGGCGTACACCGTCGGCGGCAACGGCTTCCTCGACTCGTGCCGCAACCGCTATGCGCAGACCTTGCGGCACGCCTGGGGCGCAAAAGAAATCGGCTACACGCTCACGCAGATGATCGCCAACCCGACGGCTTTCACGCGCTCGACGCGGGTCTTCCTGCGCGTCTCGCACGACAACCTGATGGCCGGCGCTGGCTGGGTGATCATGAGCTTCGGCACGCAGCTTCCTTTCCTTCTCAACCCGGACCTGCTCGGCAAGATGCTCTCGACGCCGCAGTACCTGCTGATCGCGTTCTCGCTCGCATCGGTGGCCGTCACCGGGCTGATCTTCTGGTCCGCCGACATGCAGCTCCGCCCGGCCAAGCCGAAGCCGTGGACGCTCGCCGAACGGCTGCTGACGCTGGCGAGCTTCCTGGCGCTGCCGGTGCTGGTGCTGGTCCTGGTCGCCGTCCCGGTCATCGAGGCGCAGACGCGGCTGATGCTCGGCATCCCGCTCCATTACAAAGTGGCGCGCAAGATTTAACCGCCGCCGGAAGAGTAGCCCACAATGCCCACCAGTCATCGACCGTCTCCGGTTCGCACTGACGGCAGCAATGCCTTCGCGTCAAACACCATGCGCGCCCGCCTGCCCGCCGTGCTCGATGAGATGCTCGGCTACAATACGACCCTGCCGCGCCCGATGCGCGACGCCGTCGCAGCGCTGCGCGATTCGATGGCGTCCGGCGCGCCGATTCCCCAGCTCGAGCTGCCCGCTATCGACTATGACGACTGGATGGCCGCCTGGGAGAAACGCGCGGGCGAGACGTGGCACGACACGGACTGGTTCTTCGCGGAAACTTATGTCTACCGGCTGCTGATGCAGGCCGTGCGCTACTGGGAGACGGGCCACGACCCCTTTGCGCCGCGCAAGGCTGAAGAATTTGAGAGTCCGGCCCTGTGGGAGTATCTCGAAGAGGCGCTTGACGGCCACGGCGAGCCGCTCTCGGACCGGCTGCGCGACCTGCTGCACATGGCGCTGTGGAGTAACCGGATCGACCTGAGCTACCACGCCGCGCTGGCGCACGGTCGGCGCGTCCAGGACGACGACATGATCGTGGACGAAAGCGCCGCCGCCGTCGAGCACTTGCTGCGCCATGCGGGCGATGTGCACATCGTGGCCGACAACGCGGGCACGGAACTGGCCATCGATCTGGCGCTCATCGATGCGCTGCTGCACCACGGCTTTCCGCGCGTCTTCCTGCACGTCAAGGCGCACCCGACCTATGTGAGCGACACCACCGTGCCGGATGTGTGGTGGTTCTTGCGCACGCTGGCCAAACACGATCACGGGTTCGCGGCGCTGGCCGGGCGCATGGCGAGCGCCATCGAGGCCGGGCGGCTGCGCCTTGCCCCGGACTTCTTCTGGAACAGCAGCCATCCGCTGTGGGAGATGCCGCGGCGGCTCTCGGCGCTGTTCGCGGGCGCATCGCTGGTCATCCTCAAGGGCGACGTGAACTACCGGCGCATGGTCGGGGACGCGATCTGGCCGGAAGATACGCCCTTCGCCGCCGCGACCGACTATTTCCCCGCGCCGCTGGCTGCGCTGCGCACCATGAAAAGCGACTCGGTGGTCGGCTTGCCGCCGGGCATGGGCGAGGCGCTGGAACACGACGAGCCGGGCTGGCGCAACAACGGGCGGCGCGGCGTGTTCCATTTCCGGGCCTAGACGGACACGGGGACGGCCTCACCCCCTGGCCCCCTCTCCACGCGGCGTACCGCATAGAGAGGGGGAACAACGCGGCGGTAAGAGCGGCGAACTCCCCTCTCCATGCCTGCCGGGGTCCCCTCTGGGGTGGCAGACATGGAGAGGGGCCGGGGGTGAGGTCAGTCTGATGCGTTCTCCCCCTTCCCTGTCAGCGCACCCGTTCCCGGTTATAATCCCACCCAGGACACGTCAAACGAACAAGACTCTGGACGCATGGTTGATCGTAGAGAAACCACGACCACGCAGCAGGCGATTCCGCAGGCCCCTTTCCGCTCGCCGGTACAAATCGCCGCCGTCGTCGGGCTGATCGGCGTGGTGGCGGTGATCATCGGCGCGCTGTATCTGGCGCAGGCGACGGTGACGGCCACGACGGGCAGCGAGCTTCAGGAATTGCAGCGCACGCGCGACTTTTTGCAGCGCGCCAACGCCGAAGTCGAGGCGCAGATCGCGGAGCGGCGCAATCTGACCACGCTCCTGGGCCGCGCCCAGGAAATCGGCTTCCGGCTGGCCGAAGCCGACGACCGCCTGTGGCTCGTCGTGCCCGGTTACAGCCGGTTCCGCGCCACGCCGACGCCTATCGAAACGCCCACGCCGCCGCTTGTTTACGACGAGACGTTCAACGGCTGGGTGCAGCAGCAGTGGAGCATCCTGGTCAGCCAGTTCGAAGCCTGGATCGGGCAGAACGAGCCGACTCCGACGCCCACGCCGTGAGGGTAGAACGTGGCGGGCGCGTCACGGCGGGCGCGTCACGACGCGCCCCTACAGAACGTCCGTGTAGGGGCGGCTCGCGAGCCGCCCGCAATCGGGTTTGAGAGTGGAGAACCGCCATGAGAGCGACCTTTGATCGCCGCCTGACGCTGCTCACGCTGGTGCTGGTCGTCGTGGGCGGGCTGATGCTGGCCCGTCTGGCGTCGTTCCAGTTCCAACTCGACATGGCCTACTACCTGGAAGTCAACGCCCAGCAGATTTACCGCACCGTCAGCGACCGCTACCCGGAGCGTGGGCGTATCTACGACCGCAATCGCGAGCTTCTGGCGGCGAATACGACGGAATACGTCATCGGGGCCAGCCCGATTTACATTAACAACAAAGAGCGCGCGGCGAGTTTGCTGGCCGAAGCGCTGGGCGAGAGCGAATCGCGCATCTTCGACCTGATCAACAACGAGGCGCGCTACGTGCGGCTCACGGCGCAACCGGTCAGCACCGAGATCGCGCAGAAAGTCGGCGGGCTGGATCTGCTCGGCATCGTCATCGACGCGGAGCCACGCCGGATTTACCCGCAGGGCAGCCTTGCGGCGCACCTGATCGGCTTCGTCGGCTGGGATAGCACGACGCGGCGCGGGTACATGGGCGTCGAGGGCGCGTACAACGCCGAGCTGGCGGGGCAGAGCCGCGTCACCGAACAGAGCCGCATCCCCTTTGAGGTCAATCCCGACAACGCGCCCAAACCCGGCGACGATATCATCCTGACCATCGACCGGCGCATCCAGCACCTGGCCGAAATGGAATTGCTGGACGCCATCAACCGTTACGGCGCGACGGGCGGCTCCGTGCTGATCATGGACCCACGCAACGGCGAGCTGCTGGCCATGGCGTCCTACCCGACCTTCGACCCGAACGCTTACTACAAGATCGACGCCAACCTGATGCGCAACCCGGCCATCAGCGCCGTGTACGAACCCGGCTCGGTGTTCAAGATCGTCACGGCGTCGGTGGCGCTCGAATCGGGCCGCGTGGACGAGAACTCGACCTATTTTGAGGGCGCGGCTTGCCGCGAAGTCGGCGGACGCTGCATCTACAACTGGGACCGCGCCGCACACGGCTCGCAGAGTTTTGTTGATATTCTGGTTCGCTCATGGAACCTGGGCACAACCTGGCTTGCCGTGGACATACTTCGCCCGACCGACTTCTATCTCGGCCTGCGCGGTTTTGGCGTTGGCCAGCCAACGGGCATCGACCTGGAAGGCGAGGCCGGTGGCATCTTGCGTACTCCCAACGATACCACCTTTGGCGAATGGAGCGACTCGGACCTCGCCACGAACAGC
>JADZBY010000265.1 GCA_020851855.1 Anaerolineae bacterium | reverse complement strand
TCCGGCGCTATACAGAGAATCCCGTCCGCAATGGAGAGGAGTCGTAAGCGATGCGCCGAGTGATGTTCTTTGGAGTGGGGTTGTTGGTCGGCGCGGCAGTTGGATCGGCGCTCGTCATGCTCGTGACACCGGTTTCGGGCGATGACATCCGCAAGCGGCTGAAGGGCCATCTGAACGATGCCCGTGACGCCGCGAAGCAGGCCGCCGAGACGATGCGTAAGGACCTCGAGGCCGAGTATCTCGCCCTCACGTCCGGTCCGCGCCGCAAGGTCAGGTAGTCACCGTACCACGTACCGGCGACCTCGCCCACCACAGGCCCTGGCCAGGGCGTCAGGGCTTGTGGCCCACCCCCGGAATATCCGCCGCGTGCCATTCGCCAATGCAAAGCCATACCTTGAAGGAGCCTCTGAATGGTCGAGCGTACTTATAGCCTGCCGGTTGTTGAGGAGCCGCGTCCTCTGGGTCCCAACGAGGCGATTCTCGTCGCCAGCGGTGACCTGCGCCAGTCCGCGAATACCACGACGTGGAAGGCGCAGCAGGCGATGGAACAGAAAGTCATCGAAGCCTTTGCGCGGGAAGGAATCACCGTGCATCGCGGCCACGCTTATGATCCGGCGCTCGGCCACGGCTTCATCTGGAATCAGCGCATGGGCATGGATGTGTTCAAGAACATCCACCCCGACGCCAAGCTCATCGTGGCCGAATGTGTGTGGCAGTACAGCCACCATGTGCTGCCGGGCCTGATCAGCCACCGTGGGCCAATCCTGACCGTGGCCAACTGGAGCGGGCAGTTCCCCGGCCTCGTCGGGCTGCTGAACCTGAATGGCTCGCTGACCAAGGCGGGCGTCAAATACAGCACCATCTGGAGCGAAGATTTCACCGACGAGTATTTCCTGAAGGGCGTCCGCCAGTGGATTCGCGAGGGCACGATCACGCACGATACGAGCCACGTGCGCGATCTGAAGGACTTCAAGCTGCCCAAAGCCGAAGCGGAGCTTGGCCGCGCTCTGGCCCAGCAGTTGCGCCGCGACAAGGCCATCCTCGGCGTCTTCGACGAAGGCTGCATGGGCATGTTTAACGCCATCATCGACGACGGCCTGATGAACCCAGCGGGCCTGTTCAAAGAGCGTCTGAGCCAGTCCGCGCTGGTGGCGGCCATGAACGAAGTTACCGACGCGGAAGCGCAGAAGATTCGCGATTGGCTCGATGCGCGCGGCATGAAGTTTTTCACCGGCCCGAATGAAGAGACCGACCTGACCGACAACCAGATTTTGCAGCAGTGCAAGATGTACATCGCGGCAACGCGCATCGCCCACGAGTTCGGCTGCGCGGCCATCGGCATCCAGTACCAGCAGGGCCTCAAGGACATGACGCCGGCCTCGGACCTTGTCGAAGGGCTGCTGAACAATGTCGAGCGCCCGCCGGTGTACCCGAAGGGCGGCGGTGAGGAGCTTTTCGCCGGGAAGGCCATCCCCCACTTCAACGAGGTGGACGAGGGCGCGGGCGTCGATGCGCTGGTCACCAACCGGCTGTGGACGGCGATGGGCTTTGACCCGGCCACCACGCTGCACGACGTGCGCTACGGCGAGCACTACACAGGCAACGGCGTGGATGATTACGTGTGGGTGTTCCTCATCTCCGGCGCTGTGCCCGCCTCGCACCTGATCGGCGGTTACGCGGGCGCGTCCAGTATGCGGCAGAACCCGATGTACTTCCGGCTGGGCGGCGGCACGCTGCGTGGCGTGAGCAAGCCCGGCGAGATCGTGTGGAGCCGCGTCTTCGTCATGGATGGCGAGCTGCACGCCGACCTGGGCCGCGCGACGGTGGTCGAATTGCCCCAGGAAGAAACCGAGCGCCGCTGGAAGATGACCAGCCCGGAGTGGCCGATCATGCACGCGGTGCTGCATGGCGTCAGCCGTGACCAGATGATGGCGCGCCACAAGGCCAACCACGTGAACGTCGTCTACGCGCCATCTGCCGAGGACGCGGACAAGGCGCTGGCCGCCAAAGCCGCCATGCTCGACGAGATGGGCGTGCACGTCCATCTGTGCGGGACGGTGAATCTGTAGCGTAAGGTTACTCGTAGCTAAGCCCTGTCGGGCTAAAGTGGAGCCGCAGCTCGCAGGGCTTTGTCATCTCAGCCCCGTGCTCACGGACGTTTAGAATCTAGGGCGGATTATTACGCGGGCGCGTCGCGACGCGCCCCTACACCGTATGGCGTTGTAGACACCTTATGGTGTTGTAGGGGCGGCTCGCGAGCCGCCCGGTATCCGCGCCCATTCCTTCAACTCCATGAACGCGGGGCGTAGGCGGCCAGGACATTGCGCCACTGGCCGAGTGTGAGGAGTCGTCGTTTTGCAGGCAACGCAGGCAATGCCCCGGTCCGGCAGGGGCGGCGCATCGAATGGGACCGAGACGGACAATCTCCCGCCGGACGCGCCGCGCGCCGATTTGCGCTGGCTGGGCACGTTTGTAGGCCGCCACCGGGGCGCGGCCATCGGAGCCGTGATCAGCGGCATGGTCGGCGGCATCGCCACGGGCACACAACCCTTCCTCATCGGGCGCATCATCGACGACGTGAGCGACGGCATCACCGTCGAGGCGCTGCTGATGTATGCCCTGCTGGTCATCGGCCTGACGCTGGTGATCATCGTCGCCTTCTTCGGGCAGCGCACCTTCAGCGGCTACGTCGCTTATTCCGTCAACTTCGACATTCGGCGTAAGCTGTTCGACAACCTGCTCACCTTCGATCAGCGCTTCTTCCAGCGCTACCCGACCGGCGACCTGATCTCGCGGATGCATAGCGACGTGGAGATGATCTGGCGTCTCCTGGCGCTCGGCTTCAACCGGATCGGCAGCGCCTTGTTCACGCTGTTGGTCGCTTTCATCCTGCTCGGCACGATCAATGTCCCGCTCACGGTGGCCGCCTTCGTGATCCTGACCATCTCGACCACCTTCCAGTTTCGGGCGGGCAGAGCGCTGACGCCGCTGTTCGAGCGTGTGCAAAACCAGGCGGGCGTCTTGTCGGCGATGGTGCAGGATGTGTTCAGCGGCATCCTGACGCTGAAGACGTTTGGCCGGGAAAAAGACGCGGCGCGGATGTACCTTGAGGAAAACAAGACCTTCCGCCGCCGCTGGTTGTTCTTCCGCCGCCGCAACGAGCCGGTCGGGATGCTGCCCAAGATGATCAGCGAGGCCACGGCGGGGTTGGTGGTGCTCTTCGGCGGTGTGATGGTGCTCAACGGCTCGATCACACTCGGCAATTTCGCCCAGTTCCTGCTCAACCTGGGCTACATCAGCGAGGTGCTGCTCCAGCTGGGCACGATTTACCAGCGCTTCCAGCAGACGCGCGGCGCGCTGGTGCGCCTGACGCCCCTGTTGCAGACGCCGGGCATCGCCGATGCGCCGGACGCCGTGCCGCTGCCCGCGCCGCGCGGCGAGATTCGTTTCGAAAACGTCGGCCTGCAACTTGACGGCGACTGGCTGCTGCGCGACATCAACCTGCACATCCCCGCCGGGCAGACCGCCGCCTTTGTCGGGCCGACCGGGTGCGGCAAGACGCTGCTCGTCAATCTGCTGGCGCGCGTCATGGACACGACAGAGGGGCGCGTGCTGGTGGACGGCGTCGATGTGCGCAAGATCAAGCTCGAAGACTTGCGCAACGCCATCGCCTATGTGCCCCAATCCACGTTCCTGTTCAGCCAGCCCTTGCAGAGCAACGTGCGCATGAGCCACCTGGCCGTGGACGACGATGCGCTGATGCGCGCCGTGGAGATTTCGCGCATCAGCAACGATCTGGCGCAGCTTCCACAGGGCATGGAGACGCTCGTCGGGGAACGCGGCGTGATGCTCTCCGGCGGGCAGAAGCAGCGGGTGGCCATCGCGCGGGCCATCGTGCACGATCCGGCCATCCTGGTGCTGGACGATGCGCTGTCGAGCGTCGATACGCGCACGGCGGCGGATATTCTGGCCGGATTGCGCAGCGTTCTGCGGACGCGCACCAGCCTGATCATCGCCCACCGCATCGCCACGGTGAAAGACGCCGACGTGGTGTACGTGATGCACGAGGGCCGCATTGTCGAGCACGGCTCCCACGCCGAGTTGATCGCGAAGGACGG
>JADZBY010000264.1 GCA_020851855.1 Anaerolineae bacterium | reverse complement strand
TACCATGCAGTATACGGGCACTGTCAAGCGCGGGGGCGTTGGCGGGTATCTCGCGCCGCTGCGAAAATCGAGGCAACGACGGTGAGACGACACGAGGAGGATGATGCGTTTATCGTGTTCTGTACTGAGCATCATGCTGGCCATCGCCGGCGCACTCGGCTTCGTCGGCCTCAGCCAATCCGCAATACCTGCCGTACCGACCAGCGCTCCTGTCGTAGTCGATGTGATCGACTGCCCGCCCACGCCGCAAGACGCGCTCGGCCCGGCATACGCGCCGGGCGCGCCGGAGCGGTCGCTCGTGGGCACGGGAGGATACGTAGTGCGTGGCGTGGTGCGTGACTCGAGCGCCTGCCAGCCTGTGCCCGGCGCACAAATCGAGTTCTGGCTGGTGAATGAGACGGGCGAGTATGACGACACGCACCGCGGGACCGTCTTTACCGACGGCCAGGGCGTGTACCGCTTCGAGAGCAACCGCCCGATCGCGTATGGCGGAGGCGCAGCGCATATTCACATGCGCGTGACCGCGCCAGGTTTCCGCGAGCTCGTGACGCTGATCCTGCCGGACGACATCGGTACAGCCAACGAGGTCGACGTTCCCTTGAATCTGACGCCGGGGCCGTAAATCCGGGGGCGCAAAACAAGTGAAACGCCCCAGGCGTGTACAGCACGCCTGGGGCGCGACGTTCTCCCCGGAATCTAAGGCAATTGGCGGCCTTACGACTTGCCGACCGAGCGCACGTTGATGACCTTCGGCTCTGGCTCCTCGACTTTGGGCAGTGTGATGATCAGCAGGCCGTTTTTGAAGTCCGCGACGGATTGATCGGGCTTCACCGCACGCGGCACTTTCACCGTGCGGGAGAACGGGCCGGTCTTGCGCTCGCGGCGCAGGTATCGTTCCGCCGGGATGTCCTCGTCGGGCCGAATCTCGCCCTTGATGGTCAGGTTATCCGCCGTGAACGACACATCGAGCTTGTCCAGGTCCACGTCGAGCAGCGGCCCGGCCTTGACGATGACCTCGGTGTCCGTCTCGTACATGTCAATCGGAATGGTGTGCCCGCCGCCGACCGCGTTCAGGCCGTCCTCGATCATCCGGCTGACGGAATCGCGCAGTTGTCCCAGGCTCTTCATCGGGTCGAAGCCTTCATTGGCCATAGCAACCTACTCCTTATGCTCCTGCACACAGACCGTAGCGCGTCGCGCGTGCGGTTCGTTTTCTGAAATGCAATTACGCGCCAGGGCGGCGCGTAGTTGCATTCACAGGCACATTGTTACGAAACGGAGCGCAGAAAATCCGTCAGCGCACGCTCATGGGCATGACGACGTACACAAAATCGTCGCGGCCTGCCGGCTTGATCAGGCCAGGGCTGGAGATGGTGTTCGTCTCCAGCGTGACCTGCTCGTCATCCAGCACGTTGAGGACCTCGATCAGGTAGCGCACGTTGAAGGAAATCTCCAGCCCGCCGCCCTTGACGGTCGCTTCCAGGCTGCCCTCGTTGTCGCCGCGCTCCTGGGCGGTGGCCATGACGATGACCTGCCCGGAATCGCCGCTGCCCGGCTCGACGCGCAGCCGCATCGTATTGTTCGCTTCGCGGGCGAAAATCTCGGAGCGCTTGCAAGCCAGCAGCAGGTCCATCGTTTGCAGCGTCGTGGTGGTCGATGACGCCTTGGGGATGAGCGCTTCCACGTCCGGGAATTTGCCGTCGATGAGCTGCGAGACGACATCGGCATCCGCCACGCGGAACATGACCTGATTGCGCCCCGGAGCGAGCGCCATGTGTACGGGACCTTCTTCCCCGGCCAGGATGCGCCCCAGTTCGCCCAGCGTGCGCGCCGGGACGATGAAGGACATGGGCCGCGACGCGCCGGATTCCAGTTGCGCCGTGCGCAGCGCCATGCGGAACCCGTCGGCGGCGACCATCGCCAGGTTGTCGTCGGTCACGCGCACCAGGATGCCCATCAATATCGGGCGGTTGTCCTCGCGGGCGGCGGCGAACACGACCTGCTCAATCATGGATGCGAGCGTCGGGGCGGGCAGCTCGATGCCGGCCTCTTCATCGGGCGCGACGACGGCGGGGAAATCGTCGGCGGGCAGGCCCTTGATATTCGTCACCGTCGAATTGCAGCGCATGGTGAGCGTTGCGGCGTCGGGGTCCACCTCGAGATCGACGCGCTCCGGCGGCAGGGTGTTGACCAGGTCAAGCAGCGTGCGGGCCGGCACGGTCAACGCGCCGTCGGCTTCCACGCTGGCGTTGATCCGGCAGGTAATCCCCAGTTCCAGGTTGTTGGCGGAAATCGACAGCCGCCCGTCTTCGGTCGCCAGCAGGACGTTGCCCAGGATGGGCATCGATGGGCGGCTGGCGACGGCGCGGCTGGCGATGCTCAGGCCCTTGGCCAGCTTATCTTGAAGGACAGAGACTCGCATGACGGCTCATCCTGATGAATATCTGTTCTAGGCACGCACAGAAGTATACAACACGAACCGGCCAGCCCAAAGGGGAAGGCGTTCTCTCATCCCTCGCCCTGCTACCGCGAGTGGGAGAGGGGCGAAACGCGGACAACGCAGGCGTTGTCCCTACGGCGTGTCGCGTAGGGACGAGGCCTGCCTCGTCCGCATCTGCCCTCTGCGCCCTTTTCCCTCGCCCTGCTACCGCGAGTGGGAGAGGGGCGAAACGCGGACAACGCAGGCGTTGTCCCTACGGCGTGTCGCGTAGGGACGAGGCCTGCCTCGTCCGCATCTGCCCTCTCTCCCACCTTGAGATACAGGGCGAGGGAGTGAGGCCTGTTCAGCACCCGAACGGGATGGCGATGTTGTACGGTTGCATCGTTTCCACCAGCCGGTACGTCGCCTTGAGCGTGCCGGTGGCCGGGCGCTGGTCCTGGAAGACCGGGATAATCGCCCCGCTCACTTCCAGCGTGATGCTGTACTCTTTCACCGCGTTGAGCGACGGCGCGATCCACAACTCCCCGGACGCGATGCGCGCACTGCCGCCCTCGGCCAGCGTCAGCACCGGCGGCTCGACATCGCCGGGCAGGAACACGTACTGCCACACTTCGACCTCGTCCACCGTGCGATGCGTCGTGGTGGGCGTGCCAAGCTTGACGCCGCCCACCAGGCTGCCCGCCGTTAGCTCGGCCACGCGCGGGTTATCGCTGCCCGTCACGTCGCTGCACACGCCGTTCTGGTCTACAAAGTAGAAGGCGTTGCCCAGCCGCACGCCTTCCACCTCGCGCCGCGCTTCTTCGGCAAACACGCTGCCGGACGCCTTCAACACGACGCGCCGCTCCCCGACCAGCTCGTTGCTGTACACATCGGCCCTGATCTCGCCGTCCGTCGCCTCGCCGCCCTCGAACGTCCCCGTGAAGGTCAGCGACACGGTATAGTGCCAGTGGGGCAGCGCATCGAGGTTCTTGTCGACCGGCGCGAACTGCACCGGCGTGTTGAAGCCGGGCGGCGGCGCGTTGTCGGTGAGGTACGCCTCAGTCAGCGCCATGTCAAGCGTGGTCGCCGTCGGCACGGCGTCACTGGCGCAGCCCGCCACGAGCGAGAGCGCCAACGCTGCCGCGAGACATGCCGCCAGACCCGGACGGGCCTTTGGGGCGCGCATTACGCTTTCTCTCGCTCCCGGTCCAGCCGAACCCGCTCGTACTCGATGATCTGGTCGATGGTCTGGCCGAGCGGCGTCACCGGCTTCCAGCCGATCAGCCGCCCGATCTTGCCCACGTCCGGCACGCGGCGGCGCATGTCCTCGAAGCCCGCCTCGTAGGCCTTGTCATAGGGGATGTACGTGATCTCCGAGTCGCTGCCCACGCGCTCGCGGACGCGCTCGGCCAACTCGCCAATGCTGATCTCTTCGCTGGAGCCGATGTTAAACACCTCACCCACCGCGCCGGACGCTTCGGCCAGCCCGATGACGGCGCGCACCACGTCGTGCACGTTGGCGAAACAGCGCTGCTGCTTGCCGTCGCCGTAGACCTGGATCGGCTCACCGCGCAGCGCCCACTGCACGAAGCGCGGCAGCACCATGCCGTAGTGGCCACGTTGCCGCGCGCCGACTGTGTTGAACAGCCGGAAGATGACGACGGGCAGCTCTGCCGCGCGGTGATAGGCCAGCGCGAGAAACTCATCGAGTTCCTTCGAGGCCGCGTAGCTCCAGCGGCTCTTCGTGGTCGGACCGAGCGTCCGGTCGTCGTCCTCGCTGAAGGGCACTTTTTCGTTCTTGCCGTACACCTCGGACGTCGAAGCGATGAGCACTTTGCGGCGGTAGCGGCGGGCGGTGCGCAGCACGACCTCGGTCCCGCCGACGTTAATCTCAATCGTATCGATGGGCGAGCTGACGATGGAAAAAACGCCCACGGCGGCGGCCAGGTGATAGATGACGTCGCACTCGCTCACCAGGCGGTCCATGACGGCGGCGTTTCGGATGTCTTCGATGGCGTAGTGAAAGCCGATGCGCTGCTGCAAGTGTGCGATGTTCTCGAATTGGCCGGTGGACAGGTTGTCGATGATGGTCACTTCCTGGCCCCGGTTGAGCAGCTGCTCAGCCAGGTGGCTCCCGATAAATCCGGCCCCGCCAGTGATGAGGGCGCGTGTGGGCATGCGTAAAGGCTCCTTTGTCGTCTTTGACTGCCCCATTATTATACCGGCTGTCCCCCATGGCGGATAACCTGCTGGCGACGCCTGCGAATCCGCC
This sequence comes from Anaerolineae bacterium, assembly GCA_020851855.1. Classification (GTDB taxonomy): domain Bacteria; phylum Chloroflexota; class Anaerolineae; order Aggregatilineales; family UBA2796; genus JADZBY01. The sequence continues at coordinate 3,583 of JADZBY010000264.1, read as the reverse complement.
CGCGTATTCGCCCTGCCGTAATCTGGATCGTAACATAGAACCTGTACAATAGGGGTGTCTTTACGTACTTCAGCGTGCCAGTGAGGGTTCCCGATGTATCTCCCTGCGATCCGCACAGCGCGCCCGGTTCAGGGCTACTTGCTCGGCCCGTATACAGCGGTGCTGTATACCGAATGCCAGGCCCAGGGCCAGATGATCGAGTACGAGCACGTGCTATTCGTCTTCCGGCCCGGCGCAACCAGCCCCTTCTTTGCCGTGGCCGCCGAGAGGAACCGGTTGATGCGCGGGGTAACGCCGGGTTTCTTTCTGGGCGTTTTCCCCGGCAATGGCCACCACAACCTCGGCTTTTCCACCGATTGGAACGACGTGGACAAATTCGCCGCTGAAGCCGTGCGCGTCGCCATGCATCATCTATCCATCTCCGATCTGCCGCTGCGCATCCCGGACTGGGGACGCCAGCCACAGGCCATCTGGCCGAACTGAGCAGCAGGGCCGCCGCACCGCCACCGTAACGACCTCATAACACGCGCCTGCGCCGCTGCGCCGCCATCCCGGCCCGCGAGCGGCGCTTTTTCGTGTCCCGACGTGCCGATCCATGCGCCTATACGCCCTTAACAAAAGTATCGCAGGCGCGCCCTGGGCCAAGCGGAACGGCTTCGTAACACAACTGCGATCCGTAACGCGCTATAATGGGTCTACCGTCTGATTGACGCACGACAACGGACCACACGGTTATCGTTTCGGCCCGTATTTGAGCGTAAGCAGGTGTAAACCTATGGCCCCGACCAATCCCCGCATAATCGTCGTTGATTCGAGCCTCAGCCTGCACCAGGTGGTGCGCGCCGCGATGGAGCTGATGGGCCGCCGCCCACGCATGATCGAGACGGCGACCGGCGAAGACGCGCTGGCTGAGCTGCGTATCAGCGCTGCCGATCTGCTCATCACCGCCCACACGCTGCTGGGCACGGTGGCCGGGCCGGATCTGGCGATTGCGGCCAAGCGCGAGCTGGCGGGTATGCCGGTCATCCTGGTGGCCAACGAGGGCGACCCGGAGCTTGACGAGGAAATTCTCGGACAGGGCCTGTTCCAATACCTGCGCCGCCCGTTCGCCGCCGAGGCCTTCCTGCGGGCAGTGCGAGTCGCCATCGACGGCCCCGAAGCTGCCCCCAGAGAAGCGCCCGCCGAAGAAATCGTGCCCGTCCCGCCCATTGATGAAGCCAAGATCGCGGATGTGATGTACCGGCTCATGCGGGATGTGGGCGCGATGGCCATCGTGCTGGCCGACCGCAACGGCAAGGTGCTCTCGTACAGCGGCGCAGCAGGCTATGTGGACCGCGACGCGCTGGCCGCCGCACTGGCCCCCGGTTTTAGCAATACGCTCAAGATTTTGCCGCTCATCGGGGACCAACCGCGCGTCCTGAAGTACTACGATGGCGAGCGCGGCAACCTGTTCGGGCTGGCGCTGGGCCTGCACCATTACCTGTTGCTGATCTTTGACGGCGGCGCGCCGCCCGCCGCGCTGGGCAATGTCAAGCGTTACGGCTTCAACGCCGTGAACGAGATGCTCGGCGTCATCGGCTCGGTCGCTTTCGAGGCGCGGCCCAGCCTGCCAGTGCCCAAGCCCGCCGAAAGCCATGTCACATCCCCCAAGCGCCGCACGCACACCCAGACGCAGGAAATGGCGGCGGTGAAGGCCGATGCGGACCGCGCCAAACGGGCCGACAAGGGTGAAAAAGCCGAAAAGCCCGAACGCGGCAAGGCCGATGGCGCGCGTAAAACCTCGACGCGCACCACCACTGCCCCCGCCGTGCCGAGTTTTGACCCGGCGCTGCTCGAAGGGCTGGAAAACATCGACCTCAGCCAGGCGGATGAGCTGTTCGACCCGGACCGGTTGGCGACGGTGGCCAGCCAAAATGGCGACCGAATCTCCTACGATGATGCGCTGATGCAGGGGATCATCGGTAATATCGAAGAATAGGCCGTTCTGACGCTGCCATCGCCGCTGCTTGAGCTGCCTGTTGCCGCTCGATAGACGTTTCTGGAGCTATGCCGCCAGTGAGCCACCTCGACACCCCGCCAATGGCGCTCGGCCCGGATGTGCTGGTCGGCGCGAGCCTGGACGATTACCAGATCGTGCGGCTCATCGGGCGCGGCGGCATGGCGCGCGTGTACGAGGGCTACGATCCCAGGCTGCACCGCCGCGTCGCCATCAAGGTCATCACCGCGCACACCGAGGACGAGGACTCCGAAGAGATCACGCAGCGCTTTTTCCGCGAAGCGCGCGCCGTCGCCAACCTGGAACACCCGAACATCGTCTCCGTGTACCGCTTTGGCGAAGGCTCCAACCTGTACTACATGGCCATGCGCCTGATCGAAGGGCACACCCTGGCCGAAATCCTCAAGGCGTTGCGCCAGCGCGGCGACTTTATGCCGCCGGAGCGCCTGGTGCGCATCGCGTCGGACGTGGCCTCGGCGCTGGATTACGCGCACCGCCGCAACGTCATCCACCGCGACATCAAGCCCTCAAACATCATGCTCACGCCGGATGACCGGGCCGTTCTGATGGACTTTGGCCTGCTCATGGAGCACGGCGCAAACACCACGTTCGGCACGGCGTTCGGCACACCGCGTTACATTGCGCCGGAGCAGGCCGTCGCGTCCGATCAGTCCGTGCCGCAGAGCGACATTTACTCGTTGGGCGTGGTGCTGTACGAGATGGCGGCGGGGCAGGTGCCCTTTGACGGCGAGTCGCCGCTGGCCACCGCGCTCAGCCACGTCTCCACGCCGCCGCCGCCGCCGCGCAAGTTCCGCCCCGATTTGCCCGAAGCGGTGCAGACGGTCCTGCTCCGCGCCCTGGAAAAAAGCCCGCTGGACCGCTGGCAGACCGCTACGGCGATGGTCGACGCCTTGCGCGATGCCTATTTTGGCCCGCGTGCGCTCGTGCCGGTGGACAGCGAAGCGCAGCTGCTCGCCCCGTGGGACGAAGCGCCCGTGCGCGATGCGCTGCCCTACGACGACGGCAGCACGAACATGCTCCGGCCATCGCTGGACCTGTCCGCGCCCACGCCGCGCCTGCCGCTGCAGCTGGAGCCGGGCCTGCCGGAACCGGTCCGCGCCCGGCGGCTGATTCGCCTGCGCCATTTGCCGCGTGTGCGCCGCGTGCTGATCGGGGCGCTGTTGGCGCTGCTGGCGGTGGGCGGACTGGCCGCCGGGGCCAGCCGCCTGACCGGTGGGCCGGGCGGGACCGCCGCGCCGCTCGTCGCGCCGGACAATGCGACGGGCGGGCAGTTGCGGCTGATGTACCAGGGCGGGACCTTCGCCGCGCTGAACGCCAGCGGGCGCGACATCAGCATTGACGGGCTGGCCTTTGCCCGGAGCGACCAGAGTGGCCTGTTTGAGGCGGCGCGTTTTGGCGAGCGCGTCCTGCGCGCATTCCCTGACGGGCAATGCCTGCAAATCTTCGTCGGCAGCGCCGACCGCCGCGCCGCCCCGCCGGAGTGCGGCCCGCAAATCGCGCCCCAGATCGTGTACCGCGTTGACGAGCAATTCTGGACGCCGCGCCGCGACTCCGACCCGCAAGTCT
>JADZBY010000263.1 GCA_020851855.1 Anaerolineae bacterium | reverse complement strand
GAGCGGGCATTTGCCGCGCTGGATTCGCGCCGCCGTACCGCCGAGACGCGCGCCGACCTGATCCCGGAGCCGCAACCGGTCCGGCAGGGGCCGGGGTGGACGGAATACGCGCACGCGCTGCCCGCGCCGGTGCATTATCGCGTGCACCGCGCCGATTTCAGCGAAGAGTATCCCGACGATACGCGCGGGGAATCTTTTCACCTGCTGCATGTGCTCGACGGCGAACGGCTGGCATTGGAGTGGTCCGGTGGAAGCCACCCGCTGGCCGCCCTGGACACCATCCTGGTCCCGGCGGCAGTGGGCGCGTACCGGCTGCACAGCTTATCGCGCGGGCGGGGCCGGGCCGTCAAGGTGTTCGTGGGATGAGGTCACATCGCGCCGCCCGGACCTGAAGGTCCAGGCTGAAACCACGAAGCCCTGCGGGCTGAAGGCGACGTCTAGCCCGAAGGGCTTTGTAGGCTTAGCCCGGTCGCTTCAGCGCCGGGCGCGCCACACGATGCCTATCCACCTGTCAAGCCCGTACAGCGCCGCCCGGTTCGCGATCAGGACACGCTGGCGCGCCCGCCGAAGGTTTTTTCCACGTTCGCCACCGGCCCGGTGAGGCGCACCTCGGCCCGCTCGCGGACGTCCTCAGACGATGCGCCGACCATGATCTCCAACGTACCCGGCTCGACCACGTACTCCATCGCCTGGTTGTAATAACCGAGTTGCCCCCCCTCGACTTCGAAGGCGACGGTGCGCGTCTCGCCGGGTTGGAGCGCCACACGCTTGAAGCCGCGCAGTTCCTTGACGGGCCGCGTCAGGCTGGAACCGTGCGTGCGGGTGTAAAGCTGGACGACCTCGTCGCCGGGCCGCGCGCCGGTATTGCTGACCTCGACCTGCACCTGGAAGCCGCTGCCCGCCTGGACCTCGCCGGGTGCGCGCAGGTTGCCGATGGTGAATTGCGTATAGCTCAGCCCGAAGCCGAACGGGTAACGCGGCTCACACGGCGTCTCGACGTACACGCCCTTCCAGTGCGAGCGCCCGCCCGACGGCTTGTGCCCGTAATACACGGGGACCTGCCCGACGGTGTGCGGGAAGCTGATGGGCAGCTTGCCGCCCGGATTCACGTCGCCGAACAGGGCATCGGCAATCGCACCCGCGCCCTCTTCGCCAGGGAACCAGGCCACCAGGATGGCATCGACCGCATCGCCCAGGTCGTGCAGTGTGACGGGACGCCCGATGACCAGCACGAGCACGGTCGGTTTGCCCGCTGCCAGCACGGCGCGCATCAGGTCGGGCTGGACGCCGGGCAGATCGAGCACCGCGCGGTCGCGCGCCTCGCCAGACGTGCAGCTATCGGTCAGGCCGGCTTTATCGCCGAGGACCAGGATCACGGCGTCGGCCTGTTTGGCGGCCTCGACGGCCTCGGCAAAGCCCTCGGTGGACGGGTCGAGCACGCCGCAGCCCCTCGCGTAATGCAGCGCGACCTGTGGCCCGACCTTCTCGCGGATAGCGTGCAGCACGCTCACCACCTGGATGAAGTCGCCGATCTCTCTCAGAGAAGCGCTGTCGGGCTGCGGCGTGTCGAAGGTGACTTCGGCTTGCTGTTCGAGAAGCGTCTCGATGTGAGCCGGGTAGGAATAGTCCCCGAACAGGTTGCGCACCACGTCCGCGTTTGGGCCGATGACGGCGATGGATTTCAGGGCCTTCGACAGCGGCAGGGTGCGGTCCTCGTTCTTGAGCAGCACAAGCGACTTGGCGGCCAGATCGCGCGCCAGTTTGCGCTGGTCGGGCGTATCGAAAACCACGATGCCCTCATCGACGTAAGGCGAGTCGAACAGGCCGAGCGCGAATTTCTGCTCCAGGACGCGCCGCACCGCCACATCCACCAGCGCCTCGCGGATGTCGCCGCGCAACACGGCCTCGCGCAGCGGATCGCCGTAACAATCCGTGCTGGGCAGTTCCACGTCGATGCCGGCCTCAAGGGCTATGGCGGCAGCATGGGCCTTGTCGCTGGCCAGCGCGTGATAGCTTTGCAGCATGGTCACCGCGAAATAGTCGGAGACGAGCGTGCCGGTGAAGCCCCACTGCTCGCGCAGCGTGTCGGTGAGCAGCCAGCGCGCCGCGCCACACGGCACGCCGTCCAGCTCGTGATAGCCGTTCATGACCGAGGCCAGGCGCGCCTCTTTGACCGCCGCCTCGAAGGGCAGCAAGAACACTTCGCGCATCTCGCGGGCGGGAATGTGCGGCGGGGCCCAGTTCATGCCGCCCTCGGATGCGCCATAGCCGACGAAGTGCTTGGCTGTGGCCACGATTCCGGCACGCAGGTCCGGCCCCTGAAGCCCTTTCACGTAGGCGATGCCGGTGCGGGCGATCAGGTACGGGTCTTCGCCAAAGGTTTCTTCAACGCGGCCCCAACGGGCGTCACGCGCCACGTCGAGCACGGGCGCAAGGGCGTGGTGCGCGCCCACGGAGCGCATCTGCTCACGGATCACGCCGGTCATCGCCTCGACAAGCTCCGGCTCCCAGGCGCTGGCCACGCCGATAGCCTGCGGGAAGACCGTCGCGCCAAAGGCCATGTAGCCGCCGCAGCACTCCTCGTGGACGACGGCGGGTATCTTCAGCCGCGTCTGGTCCAGCAGGAAGCGCTGAATGGTATTGCTCAGCCGGGCCGCCTGCTGCGGGCGGACGTTGCTCGCGCCGCCCAGGCGGGTGACGTGGCCGATGCCGTGCGACATGCGGAGCCGGGCTTTGGCCTCGGAGAAATCCAGGCCGTCGAGCACCTCGTAAATCCAGAAACTACCAAGCTGGGCGATCTTTTCGTCCAGCGTCATCTGGTGGAGCAGCGCCTCGACGCGGTCAGCGATTGGGCGGGTGGTATCCTGGTAAGCGGTCATCAGAGCGGGTCCTTATAAGGGCTGCGGAGCGTTGAGAGACAGGCCGAATCATACCGCTGAATGGGTCTGCGGAAAAACGAGGAAGCCAAATCGCGACGGGCGCGGTACGATGTTGCCGGGGGATGGTGGAAAAGTGGGCCAGCAAAGGAGCGGCGGCGTGCGCAGAGGCGTGGATTACATCGGGGTGGGCGTGGGCGCGATCATCGTGGATGACGAGGGGCGGGTGTTCCTGGCCAGGCGGGGGCCGCGCGCCGGAAACGAGCGCGGCCTGTGGGAGTTTCCGGGCGGCGCGGTGGAATTTGGCGAGACGTTGCGCGACGCGCTCGTGCGGGAGATTCGCGAAGAATACGGGATCACGATTGCCGTCGAGGACATGCTGACCGTGACCGATCACATCTTGCCCGACGAAGGGCAGCACTGGGTGTCGCCGTCGTACGTGTGCCGCATCGTATCCGGCACGCCGGTGATCATCGAGCCGGACAAGTGCGCGGAGATCGGCTGGTTTCGGCTGGACGCGATGCCGGACAGGCTGACGAAGGTCACGGCGCATGACCTGACGCTGTACCGGGAGTACGTGCAGCGCCGGGAAAGGGGCTGAATGGCGCGAGTTTGGCGCATGAGAGACTTCTGTGAAACAGGCTCCGGGCATTTCCACCTCATAATAAGCTTAGAGCCGATCCGCGGTCACTCATGGAGGTCGCCATGCTGACAGATCGTTCCCTGGTGCTCATTGTCTCACCCGATGCGGGCTTTTCCGCGACGGCGTCGCGCACGCTGGAAGGAGCGGGCTACGCGCTGGCGCACGCGGGCACGGGCGCACAAGCCCTCGAAGCATTCCAGCGCCACAAGCCGCACCTCGTGGCGCTGGACGCAGCGCTTCCGGACATGGACGGGGCCGAATGCTGCGCGAAATTGCGCGCGCTGCCGGGCGGCAACGATGCGCCGGTGGTGATGGTGGACCGGAACGGACCGGAACAGGGCAGGCTAGGCCGCGCCCTGGAAGCGGGCGCGGTCGATTATGTCGGCGGGCCGTTCGAGGCGCAGTGGGCATTGCTGAGCCGCCGCATCCAGTACCTGATTCGCGCCCAGCACATGGCAGAAGCGCTTGAGCAGGAACGCAACCAGTGGCGCACGCTCATCGACAACGTGCCGGATTACATCTACGTGAAGAATGCGCAGAGCCGTTTTGTCACGGCAAATGCGGCCACAGCGCTCGGCATGGGAGCCTCTTCCCCGGCGGATCTGCTGGGCAAAACGGATGCAGATTTCTACCCGCCCGACCTGGCCGCGAGCTACCTGGCGGATGAACAGGCGCTGTTGAAATCTGGCCAGCCGGTCATCAACCGTGAAGAGCCAGCGCTCGACCGAGCCGGCGGCAAGACGCGCTGGCTATTGACCAACAAAATCCCGCTGAAAAACGGCCAGGGCAAGATCATCGGCCTGGTGGGCATCGGGCGCGATGTAACCGACCGCAGGCTCGTGGAGCAGTCGTTGGAGCGCGAGCGGGCGCTTTTGCGCACGCTGATCGACAACGTGCCGGATTACATCTTCGCCAAAGACCGCGCCGGGCGGTTCATGATCAGCAACGTGGCGCACGCGCTGGCGGTGAAGACCACTGCCGAGTCGCTGGTCTGCAAGACGGCCTTTGACGTGTTCCCGAAGCACATGGCGGCGCGGTTCCACGCCGACGACGAGGCGATTATGTCGTCGGGTGAGCCGCTGGTCAATGCTGACCGGCGCACGGTGAACGCCAGCGGCGCGGAACGGCGCGTCTTGACCACGAAAGTTCCGATGAAAGACGAGAAAGGTGAGGTGGTCGGGCTGGTCGGGATCAGCCGCGACGTGACGGAGCAGAAGGTTGCCGAAGAGGCGCTGGCGCAGGAACGGGCGCTTCTGCACCTGATCATCGACAGCTTGCCGGACAATATCTTCGTCAAGGACACCGAAGGGCGGATCATCGCGCACAACGCCGCCCACGCGAAGCTATGGGGGCTGGACGATGTTTCAGAGGGCATCGGCAAATCGGACTTCGACTTCTTCTCTGACGAGCTGGCGTCCACGTATACGGCGGACGATAGGGCGGTCATGGAGTCGGGGACGGCGCTCATCAATCACGAAGAGAAGACGGTGGATGCCTACGGGAACGAGAAGTGGCTGTTGACGACGAAAGTCCCGATGCGCAACGCCGAGGGCGCGGTTGTGGGGATCATCGGCATCAATCGTGACATCACCGATCTGAAGCGGGCGGAAGAAGTGCTCAACCACAAATCCTGACGCGCCGTGATTCGCCGCCGTGCATGGCGTCATGACGGCGGCGAGCTGGCGCCCTTTCAGGCGGCGCTTACGGCTTGCGCGCGGTCATGCGGGCGCTGAAGATGCGCGGCATGCCCGGTTGCAATGGCACGATGTCGGCGGCGTCGGCCTTGTCCACCACCTGAATATCGACAAAACCGGCTTGCTGCATCATTGCCGTGTAGTCTTGCGCGTCGATCGCGCCGGTGACGCACGCCGACCACTGGTCAACCCGCGCGCGCAGCTCCGGGCTGAACTCGCCTTCGGTGACGATGTCGCTGATCGAGATGCGCCCGCCGGATCGAAGGACACGGAACGCTTCGTTGAACACGGCGCGCTTGTCCGGCGAGAGGTTGATCACGCAGTTGGACATGACCACGTCTACTGTGCCGCTCTCGACGGGCAGCGCTTCGATCTGGCCCTGGCGGAACTCGACATTGCGCACGCCGAGTTTTGCCTTGTTGGCGTTGGCCTGGGCCAGCATGTCGGGCGTCATGTCTACGCCGATGACCAGGCCCAGCGGTCCGACGCGCTTCGAGGCGAGGAAACAATCGATGCCGCCGCCGCTGCCCAGATCGACCACCACGTC
>JADZBY010000262.1 GCA_020851855.1 Anaerolineae bacterium | reverse complement strand
GCTGGCCTTCTTCGAGCGCCTGGCCGCGCCCACGCTCGCGCCCCGGCGCACCTTCACCGGCCTCGCGCCGCACCGGATGCACTGGATCGAGCGGCGTCCGTTCGGCGTGGTGCTGGTCATCGGCCCGTGGAACTTCCCGCTGCTGCTGACCATCGCGCCCATCGCGGCGGCGCTCGTGGCCGGGAATACGGTGGTGCTCAAGCCGTCCGAGTTTGCGCCGCTGTCCACGGAAGCGATGGTCGCCTGCCTGCGCGAGGCGGGCATCCCACGCGGCGTGTTCGAGGTCGCACACGGCGACGGCGCACTCGGCGCGGCGCTGATCGACGCGCGGCCCGATAAGATCGCCTTCACCGGAAGCGTGCCGACCGGCAAAAAGATCGCCCAGCAGGCGGCGAAGTACCTGATCCCTCTCACGCTGGAGCTTGGCTCCAAAGACGCGGCCATCGTGCTGGAAGATGCCCCTCTGGACCGCACGGCGCGCGGCCTGGCCTGGGGCGCGATGTACAGCGCCGGGCAGGCGTGCCTGTCTATTGAGCTGGTCTACGTGCAGCGCCGCGTCCAGGACGAGTTGATCCGCCGCATTGGCGAGGTCATCATGCGCGAGGTGCACGTCGGGCCGGGCGAGAGTCCGGGCGTGACGATGGGCGCGATTGTGACCGAGGCGCAGGTGCAGACTATTGAGCGGCAGGTGCGCGACGCCATCGAGCGCGGCGCACGGCTGGTGCGCGGCGGCGAGCGCCTTGAGCGCGACAACCGCCGCTATTTCGCGCCGACGCTGATCACGGATGTCACACCCGACATGCGCATCATGCAGGACGAGACGTTTGGGCCGGTGATCGCCTTTCGCGCCTTCGACGACGTGGCCGATGCCATCCGCGAGATCAACGCCAGCCCGTATGGCCTGACCGGCTCGGTCTGGACGCGGGACCGGGCGCGCGGGCTGGCCATCGCGTCGCAGCTTCAGGTCGGGCACGCCAGCGTGAATGACCACGTGTTTTCCGCCAGCATCCCGCACCTGCCGTGGGGCGGGACGAAAGAGAGCGGCTACGGCGCGACGCGCGGACGCGAAGGTTTGCTGGACATGACCCGCCCGCAAAGCTTCAGCATCGAGCGCTTCCGCCCGCTGCCCACCGAGATCGTGTGGTATCCGTACACGCCCACCAAATACATGTTCTTGCGCCGCCTGCTGCGGGTACTCTATGCGCGCGGCGCGCTGAACAAGCTGCGTGCGCTGTTCCGGGGCTGAAGCGGCCCGGCGGGTTGTTCCTGCGCCGGACACGGCGGCGTCACACGCGGCGTGTGTACGAACGTGCGAACGGGAGTATAGTAAGCGTGGGCCTATTGACACAGTGGAGAGTGTTGACATGGACGTTCAAGGGATTATCGCGCAGGTCTTGCCCGTCATTCAGCAAGTCATCGCCAGCCTGACGAAGAAATCGGACGCGGGCATTGTGGGCCGCATCCTGGAAGCGGGATCGTTGGCCACGTTCGTCTCGGAAGCCGCCGAAAAGTACAAGGGCAACCCGGTGGTTGACGGCATCGCCAAGATGTTCGCCGAAGGGCCGATCAACGAGCCGGACATCGACCCCAACAAGCTCGATGTGGGCAGCGTGCTCAATCAGGTGGCCAACCTGGACGGTGTGCTGGCGGGCCTGGGCGGCGATACGGCGCGCGGCGTGAAAGAATTTATCTACGGCATGGCCGAGAAGGTGGCGGGCGCATCGGGTGGCGGCCTGTTCGGCAGCGGGCAGAAGGTGTCTGCTGACGAGGCCGGCTTTTTGAATGATCTGAGGGCAAGGCTGGGGCTGTAGGCTCAAGGCGTATCTGTATCCGTTGGTTTGAAGGCCCCTTTCACGCGAAAGGGGCCGTTTCGTATCGTTCACCGGCGGCCTGCGGGTGATGGTAGAATGAGCATCGACGTGGCTGGAAGCCGAAGCGAGACTGCCGATGATCACGCGAATCGAGATCGACGGGTTCAAGTCCTTCCATGACTTCAAGGCCGATCTTCGGCCTTTCCAGGTGTTTATCGGCCCGAACGGCGCGGGGAAGTCGAACCTCTTTGACGCCATTGTGCTGCTTTCTGACCTCGCAGGCGATGTCACGATCTATGACGCCTTCCGGGAAAGCAGAGGCGATGTCAGTGAGCTGTTTACAGTTGGTGCAGATGGCGCTCGTGCGCGCGAGATGCGCTTCGCCGTTGAGATGCTCATCGCCCGGTCCGTCGCGGACGAGCTTGGAACCTCGGCAGACGTCACGTCCACACGCCTGCGCTATGAACTGGTAATCGAGAGCCGGGCGGAGAATGGATTTGAGCGCCTCTACGTCAAACGCGAGTCGCTGAACGCCATTTCCGAAGATGAAGACCAATGGGCAAAGCAGCACATTCCGTCCAGGGTGCGAAAGCACTGGATCGTTCGGGCGCGCCGCGCGCCCTACATATCTACCGTGATGGATACGGAACGCAATCAACGCTTCATCCAGCGTCACCAGGACAAGCGCGCGGGCGCAAAACAAAGCACCCCGATCGGGCGACTGGAACGCACCATCCTGAGCCTGACGAACAGCGCGGAGTACCCGACGGCGTATGCGGCGCGGCAGGAAATGATCAACTGGCGCTTTCTCCAACTCGACCCGGCAGCGCTCCGCACTCCCAGCGACATTTATTCCCCGACGGCGCTCCTTCATGATGGCTCCAACCTGGCAACGGTGCTGTACCGCATGTCGCGCGAAGACGAATATGCACTCGTGGATGTCGCACGCGACATGGCCAACCTGGTTTCCGGCGTCCGAGACGTTTCGGTGCGTCCCATCCCAGAGCGGGAAGAGTACGTGATTGAAGTCACGATGACGAGCGGCGTGCGCTTTTCGTCCCGCGTCTTATCCGACGGCACGCTGCGGTTGCTCACGCTCGTCACCCTGAAGCATGATCCTCATTATCGCGGCCTGTTGTGCCTTGAAGAGCCGGAGAATGGTGTGCACCGCTTCCGGCTGGAGCAAATTGTCAATGTGTTACGCTCGCTAAGCACGGATTTCGAGGACGTTGAACAGCGTTATCCACGACAGGTGCTGCTCAACACCCATTCCGTCGATCTCGTCGCTTATGTGCCGCTTGAAACGGTCCTCTACGTGGAGCAACGTGGGCGTCCGCCCCACACGCATATCATGCCGGTTGTGGCCGGACTTGTGGCGGATCCAAAGGAACACGCCTATTCGATGCACCAGATTAGCGAGTTCCTCAATGCCGCGCCGCTTCAGGAAAAAGCTGAAGAACTGGAGCGTGCCCGGTGACGTCCGTGGTCTTCGGATTTCTGGGCGAAGGACAACGTGACTACGACTTCCTGCCGATCATCATCCGGCGGGCGCTGGAACGCTTGCTCCCCACTGTGGATGTGCTCGGGATCAGGCTGAACAACATCCTCACGCGAGGGCGGCGGCAAGATGAACGTATGCGAGACGCAGCGGCCTACGCGGCAGATTACAACTTCATCGTCGTCCACCTCGACGCCGATGGCTCGGATACGCGAGATGCTTTCGAGGACCGTTTCAGGCCGGGGCAAGATGCTATTCGTGCGGATCCGAAAGGTCTGAATACGAACCTGCTGCCGATTATCCCGGTGCGTACGACCGACGCCTGGCTACTGGTTGATTTTGAAGCATTTCGCGCCGTGGTGGGAACGCCTTTGCGCCCCGACGATCTGGGCTTCCCCGATCAGCCGCGTCAGGTGGAACGTATTCGCGATCCGAAGGCCGCACTGCGCGACGCGGTGCAGCGCAGTCGCCAGGGACGGCGTGCTGTGCCGATTGAGGAAATCTACACTCCTATCGCTGAACGGCTCTCATTGGAACGCCTTGACCGCGTCCCTGCGTTTCAGGAATTTCACAATCAGTTGAGCGAGCTGCTCACCGCACTGCATCTCTTGTAAATGACTCGTCTCGCCCACAGCCGCTCTACTGCGCCAAGACGGCCCACAGGCGCAGGATACGGTCCGGGCCAAGCGCCGCCAGCCGTGTGCCGTCCGGGCTGATGGCCAGCGTGGTCACGCCGGCGAGGTGTCCTTCCAGTTGCGCCAGTTCGCGGCCTGTGTGCGGGTCCCAGACCTGGACGCTGGTCGCCGCGCCGCCGCTCACCAAGAGGCTGCTCTCGATGGTGAAAGCCAGCGTCACGACTTCGGCGCTGTTGGCGTCCAGCGTCAGGGACGATTCGCCCGTCGCAGCGTCCCACAGGCGGATCGTGCCGTCGCGGCTGCCCGACGCCAGCAGCGCGCCATCCGGGCTGAAGGCGACGGCCAGCACGCCCGCTGTGTGCCCCGCGAACAAGCCGACCGGCGCGCCGTTCGCCGTGGACCACAGCCGCACACCGCGCCCGCCCGTGCTGCCCGACGCCAATGTAGCGCCATCCGGGCTGAACGCGAGGCTGATCACGGCGCTGTTGTGGCCGACAAGCTGCGCGCGCAACCGCCCGGTGGGCAGTTCCCACAGGCGGATCGTGCCGTCCGCGCTGCCCGACGCCAGCAGCGCGCCATCCGGGCTGAAGGCGAGTGTGAAGACCGGCCCGGTGTGGCCCGGCAGGAAGGCCAGTTCTTCGCCGGTCAGCGCGTCCCAGACGTACACATAACCGCCGGACGTGCCCGCCGCAATGCGCACGCCGTCGCGCACGCTGCCGGGGCTGAAGGCGACGCTGGTCATGGTCGGCGGTGGGGCGGGCGGCGGCGGCGGGAAGGGCGTCAGGGTCATGTCGCGCGGCGTGGGCGTCGGCGAGGCGACGGACAGCGGGCGCAGGATGTTCACGATGCGCCCGGATGCGATTTCCAGCAGCGGGATGGTCGTGTCATCGGGACTGGCGAGGGCGATCAGCGCGCCATCCGGGCTGAAGGCGAGCGACGTCACGTTGGCGGACATGGGCAGGCTGGCCACTTGCAGCACGCGGTCGACGTTGGCCCGCGTGAATAGCTCAAACCCGTCTGCCAGCGCTGTCTGGCGGAGCGGCACGAGCGCCGTAGCCGTCAGCAGGCCGTTGAAACGGGCGTTGACGGTCGCATCGAGGCGCGCCGTGGCCGTCTGCACGGCGGCGGTGTTTTCGGCGCGGGCAGTGCCGGTGAAGCGCGCCTCGATGATGGCCTCGATGGTCTGCTCTTGCAGCGTGGCGTCCAGCGTGGGCGATGGCGACGGTGAGGGCGACGACGAGGCGCTCGGACTGAGCGGCGCGGGCGTTTCTCCCTGGGCGCTGGCCGGGGCGCTCGCCGCGCCCAGGATGCTGGCGATAATCAGGGCGACGATGGCCACCAGGCAGAAGGCAAGGGAGCGTGTGCGGCGTATCATATACCAACTCCTGGTCAGGCTGTGGCGCGCGGAAACGGTGCTCGCTGTTCACCAGCGCTTATGATAGATCAAAAAGCTCCGGCTGGCCGAGCCGGAGCTTCATCGGGATCACGCACACATCGTTGAACTGCCGGAGACGCCAGCACGATGCACGGCGCGCGCTGGCGCACAGGGCGGACAGCCAGCGACGGAGCCTCGACTAGAAGTCGTCGTCGCCGCCGTCTTCGAAGTCCTCGAACTCGCCGCCCTCACCCTTGCCCTTCTTGCCGCGTTTGCCCTTGCGGCGCTCGGCGCGGCGGCGCTCGTCCTCTTTCAGAGAGGCCGCCTCAAAATCCGCCAGATCACTGACGCTGGCCGCCGGCTCCGGGTGCTCGACCGCGCGTCGGTAGTCCTGCTCGACGTACTCGTTGGATGTCACGCGCTTCAGGCTGAGGCCCAGGCGGCGCTGCTCGGCGTCGATCTTCACCACGCGCAGCGTGAGCACGTCGCCTTCGTTGACGACATCCCGCGGGTGGTTGACGCGCTGGCTGGCCAGTTCGCTGATGTGGATCAGGCCCTCGATCTCGGGGTTATCGACCAGCCGGGCGAACGCGCCGAACTTCGTCAGCTTCGTGATCGTGCCCTGGACAAGCTGCCCGATCTGGTACTCGCGGGCCACCACCATCCACGGGTCTTCCTCACGGCGCTTGATGCTCAGGCCGATGCGCTTGCGCTCGCGGTCGACGCTGATGACCTCGACCTCGACTTCCTGCCCGACCTTGAGGACATCGCGCGGGTGCGTGACGTGCTTCCACGACAACTCGGTGAGGTGGACCAGGCCGTCTGCGCCGCCGACGTCGACAAACGCGCCGAAGTCAGCAAGGCTCTTGACGCGGCCCGTCTTGATGTCGCCCACGTTCAATTCGCCCAGCAGGCGCTCTTTGCTCTGCTCGCGCATGTGCGGCGCAGCGTCCCGCTCGGAGAGGATCAGGCGGTTGCGCGCGCGGTCGACTTCCACGACTTTGACGGCGATGTCCTCACCACGCATCCCACCCCATTTTTCCTGCGGATCGGTTCCCGTCGCGCGGGCGCGGCGTTCGCGGCTGGCCTGGCTTTCGGGCACGAAGCCGCGCACCCGGCCAAAGCGCACGATTAAGCCGCCCTTGTTGTAGCCGTCCACCTTGCCGGTGTAAATCTGGCCCGACTGGCGCATTTCTTCCGCATCCCGCCAATCCTTCTCTTCCAGAGCACGGACGAGCGACAGCACCACGTGGCCGCTCTTGTTCTCCGGAATGAGCACGTAGGCGAGCACCGTATCACCGGCTTTGAGATTTTCGAGCGTCTCGCGGTCCATGCGCTCCATCTCTTTGCCGGACACGACGCCCTCGGACTTCTGCCCGATGTCGAGCAGAATCTCGGTCGGCGTGACCTGGGCGATGGTCCCCTCGATGATCTCGCCTTTGCGCAGGCGCGGCTCATCGGGATGCTGGTCGAGCAGGGCAGCCATCGACTCGGCGGCGGGCGCTTCGGCGGCGGGCTGCTCACCTTCGACGCTGGCCTGCGGCGCAACGCCCAGATCGTCCACGGGCGGCGTTACCGGGACGGCTGGCGCGGTAGCGGCAGCGGCAGCGACGTCGGCCTCGGCCTCGGCCTGGGCCTGAGCTGGCGCGTGCTCGCCTTGCGTTTCCGCAGCGGGCTGGAATGCTCCAGATTGAGCATCGACGGGGTGCGAGGCCGTTCCGTTCGGGGCCTCGGCGTGAGATGCCGCAACAGTTGTGGCCTCCGGCAAAGGCTCATTGCTGCTGGCGGCTGGCATGTTGGACTCCATTTTCTTATTTTTTCTCCGTGCAAAAGGGGTAGGCGGAACTATTATAGCACGCGGCGTTCGCAATGGTCAAACCTTTTTGGGGCGATTTTCGCGGCTCCGCGTCACAAACCGCCTCTAATTGCGCGTATTAAGGGAATACGGGCCTGTGCTCTGCCCTGCAAGCGCCACAGGGCAGAGCCGATTCTTGGGCGGGCGATTACGGCGTGTCGACCTTCACCGTGGCCAGCATGGCCTCAAAGAGTGGGATATTGGCCTCAAGCTCGTTCGGGTTCGCAAAGGCGACAAACGTCGCGAAGGGGTACATCTCGTCGCCGGTGGGCAGCAGCGCGTAGTAAATGCCCATCGCGTCGCCCGTGGTGGTCGCCTTGAGCGCGTCCACGTCGTCCACCTTGAGGCGCTCCGGCGCGGGCAAGGTCATGCCCAGGCTGGTCGCCAGGCCTTCAAACGAGAACTTGAACAAGTCTTCGGGCGTCCTGTTCGACGCATTGGCCTGGGCGTTGATCTGGAAGGCAAGCTGCCCGTCGCCCATGCGGAACAGGCTGAACGCGCCGGTCTGGGCGTTCGTGCTGTTGAACAGGAAGACGCCGACATCGGCAATCGGCGCAGGCCAGCCCGACGGATAGCTCACGGTAACGCCGTTCTTGCTGGTCACGCTCTCGGAAAGCTCCGGCGTCGCCGGCGCGGGGACATCGGTCGGAGCGGCGGTTGTCTCCGGAGCAGGCGGCGTCGGCGCGGTGGTCGCGCTGCCCCCGCCCCCGCAGGCGCTAACCAGCAAGATAACCGCGACGAGCGCGGCCCACGTGAAGTGCTTGTGCATGGCGTATCCTCCAGTGTGCGGTGACGGCGTTTGGCCACTCACGAAACCGGCCCGCGCCAGTATTCGTCCCAAAAAGACGCCGGTTTCACCTCTTCAGTATAAGGGCAAACGGGCCATTTTGCGCAATATTTCACAAGCGCCCTTTGACATCGCCCCCAGGCGGTGATAAGCTAAGCGGGATGTGTAGGTAACGGGGCCGATCGCGCTCATGCAGCATACGCCCGCCTCTGCGCCCGTGAAAGGCCGTCTGGCCCGCCACTGGCGCTTCATGCGCAAATGGCTGACTCCCGGCCTGGGCGTCAAGCGCTGGGTGATTCTCCTGAGCCTGGGCATCGTCGGGATCAGCCTCGCCTTCGCCCACCTTTTCTGGGAGATCGCGCGGGATAACCCGGCTTCTCCGCTCGTGCAGTTCCTGACCATGCAGTATTTGCCGCCCTATGCCCGCATCGTGGCCGGGGTCGTGGTCGGGCTGGCGGCCATCGCCATCGCCATCATGGAGCTGAACCGGTCGATCCTGGCCCCGCTGGCGCGTGGGCGGGGTGAGGCGCTGGTCGATGTGGTGTACAGCCACAACAAGCGCCAGCGTGGGTTGCGCGTCGTGGCGCTGGGCGGCGGCACGGGCCTGCCGGTGGTCTTGCGCAGCCTGAAGCCGCAGACGCGCAACCTGACCGCCATCGTCACCATGGCCGACGACGGCGGCAGTTCCGGCAAGTTGCGGCAGGAACTCGGCGTGCAACCGCCCGGCGACCTGCGCAACAACGTCGTGGCGCTGGCAGGCGACGAAGACCTGATGGCCCAGCTGATGCAGTACCGCTTTGAGCAGGGCGCGCTGGAAGGGCACAGCCTGGGCAACCTGTTCCTGAGCGCGCTGGCGGACATCACCGGCAGCATGGATCGCGCACTGGCCGAAGTGGGCAAGGTGCTGGCCATCGAGGGGCAAGTGCTGCCCTCGACCACGCGCGATGTGCAGCTGGTGGCCGAAATTCGCAGCGAAGACGGCAAGAGCCTGCGCCGCATCGAGGGCGAGTCGAACATCCCGAAGGCGGGCGGCCAGATCGTGCGCGTGCTGCTTTCGCCGGAGAACGTGGCGGCCTACCCGGACTCGATCCGCGCCATCCTGAGCGCCGACCTGATCGTGATCGGGCCGGGCAGCCTGTTCACCAGCATCCTGCCCAACCTGCTCGTCAACGGCATCGCGGAAGCCATCCGCGCATCGCATGCCCCGCGCATCTACGTGTGCAATATCGCCGCCCAGGCCGGCGAAACCGAGGGCTTCGGCGTCGCGGATCACGTGCTGGCGCTGGAGCGGCACGTCGGGCGCGGCGTGTTTGACGTGGTGCTGGCCAACAATGCGTACCCGACGCTGAACGCGGGCGTGAATACGCACTACGTCGCGCCTGCGCCGCCCGATCATGAGATTCGGTCGCGCTACCTGGTTCACGAGGCAGACCTGACCGATCTGGCGCGGCCCTGGCGGCACAACCCGGCCAAACTGGCCCGCGCCATCACCGAGGCCGTGGCGCTGCGACAAAGCACCGCCAACGGCGCCGAACTTGTCGCCTCAATGTTCTCTACTCAAGAGCACAGGCTGTAGCAGTTCCCTGTCCGAACGTGCCCGCACGGGGTATAATCCGGGGCCGCTACAGAAACTTGCTAGTGTCCACTTTTCCACTTCAGGAGAGTTTTCCTCATGGC
>JADZBY010000261.1 GCA_020851855.1 Anaerolineae bacterium | reverse complement strand
TTTGCGGCGGCGGGTGTGCAGTTCGTCTCGTCGGTGGGGTGAAGCTAGGACGGGCGGACGAGGCAGGCGGTGTGGATTGAAACGCTACCCTCACTCCCCCGGCCCCACTCTCCCTCATGACGAGAGGGGAGAAGAGCGGGGAACTTTCCGTGTCTGGATTCCAGGCGGCATCGAACTGACGCTCTCCCTCATGACGAGAGGGGAGAAAAGCACGGGAGAAACGCGGGGAACTGCGTGGTTTTTACACCCCTCTCCATGAGGGAGAGGGGCCGGGGGTGAGGGTTTGCAGCCACACCCTACTTTTCCCCACCCTGGGCTGCCCAGGCGTGGCAAGTCTCACACAGCGCCAAGTCCACATCCGGCGCGCTCAGGCGGCGCAACTGTTCGCTGACGCGCGGCGAGACGAGCGCCTCGACGTGCACGCCGCCCGGCCCGTGACACATCTCGCAGGTGAAATCGCGGCCCACCAGCAGCCGTTGGCCAGTTTTCTGGTTCACGACGTGGCAGCCCGCGCAATCGCCAAACCACATCTCATCTGCGCCGGGCATCCCCCATTGATCGGGCAGGATGGCAAAGCCACGCTCCGTTTGCAGCACGTACCGTGGGGCGGATGCCGCGTCCGCGCCGGCCAGCGCATCCAGAGATTTCCCGCTCCCGTCCGGCGCGCTGGCGATGCTTGCCGCGCTTGTCCCGGCAGCGTGTGGCTGGTCCGGCGACGCAACCACGGCGGCATGCACAGCCCCGCTGCCGCGCGCCACGCCCGCCGGTTCGTGCGAGCGCCGCACCGAGGGATGGCACACGTAACACGTCTCCGTGCCGAGGTACACATCATGATCGGATGGCGCGTTGAGCAGGCGCGGTGCGGCGGGGCGCGGCATCACCACCAGGGCGATCCCGGCCAACAGGGCGCTCAGGCCCGCAAGAAGCAAGAGCAAGCGAAGAATCCGCATCAGATGCAGGCCGCTGGATGGCGGCGGCTACTCCTTTACCGCTCGCATTGTGCCCTACCGGGCGCGCGCTGCCGTCACTCAGCGGGGGGATTTTGCCTCAACCGTGAGGATGATTTCGGAGTGCGAGCTTCTCGATCTACCGGATGCCGTGATGCACCGCCCACAGCGCCGCCTGCGTGCGGTCCGAGACGTGCAGCTTTTCGAGGATGTGCCGCACGTGCGTTTTGACCGTGGCCAGGCTCACATTGAGCGCTTCCGCGATGCTGGCGTTGTTCATCCCGGCCACCATCAGCCGCAAGACTTCCATCTCGCGCTCGGAGAGCGGCTCGGCGGGCATCTCGGTTGGCTCCGGCGACGGCGGACGCTGGTCCACGGCCTGCGCGAGCGCCGCCTGGAGCAGCTCGCGGTCGATGAGCGCATCGCCCGCCGCCACGGCGCGCACGGCCCGCACGATTTGCTTGGGATCGGTTTCTTTGGACAGATAACCGGACGCGCCGTTGTTGATCGCCCGCGCCAGATAACCGGGATTGGCATATGTGGTGAGCATGATCACGCTCGTGCGCGGCGATGCGGCCTTGATGTGCGGGAGCGCCTGAAGCCCGTCGCCGTCGCGCATCCGGATGTCAAGCAGCATCACGTCGGGCTGAAGCTGTGCGGCGAGTTCCACCGCCTGCGCGCCGCTGTCCGCCTCGCCGATGACTTCAATACCCGGCTGGCGCAACAAGCCGCGCAGCCCTTCCCGCACGATGCCGTGATCGTCCACGATCATGACCCGGATCACGGCCTCGGCGGCATTGGCGCTCCCGTTCAGCGCATCGTCGCCCGGAGCCGTCATGGCGATTTCTCCTCAATGTGAATCGGAACCCACGCCTCGACCGTTGTGCCCTCGCCCGGCGCGCTGTGGATGGTGCACGCGCCGTCCAGAAGCGCGGCGCGCTCGCGCATGGTCGTGATGCCCAGCCCACGCCCACGCTCGGCCAGCGCCGCCGGGTTGAAGCCGCGCCCGTTGTCGTGGATAACGAGCTTCAGGCCGTGGCTGTTTGTCAGCCGCACGCTGACCGCCGTGGCCTGGGCGTGCTTGCGGGCGTTGTTGAGCGCTTCCTGCGCGATGCGGAAGAGCGTCACACTCACCGTTTTGTCGGGTTCGACCGAGAGATGGTCGCTGGCGTAGTCCAACTGCCAGCCCGCCGCCTGGGACATGGTGCGCGCCGTGTCTTCCAGGGCGCTGGCCAATCCCAGGTCATCGAGCACCGCCGGGCGCAGCCCTTCGATGATGCGCCGCCCTTCGGCAATCGCCTCGGAAAGCGCCTCGCAACCGCGCTCCAGGCTGGCGGTGGCTTCGCCGTCTTCTGTGCACTTCTGGCGGAAAGTGGTCAGGTGAAAGCGCGCACCGACCATCTGCTGAATCAGACCGTCGTGCAGGTCATAGGCCACCAGCTTGCGCTCTTCTTCCTGGGCGGTGATCAGGCGCTCGATCAGCCGCCGCTGAAGCTGCCGCTTTTTGTCCAATTCGTGCGCCATGTCGTCAAAGGCCCGCGTCAGCGCGCCGATCTCGTCCTGGCCGGGGCGGTCCGGCGCGGGCGGCACGACGCCATCCTGCCCGAATTGCTCCACGCGCCGCTTGAGCTGCAAAATGGGCGTGACGATGCGCTCGCTGGCGAAGAGAGCCAGCGCGATGGCCGTGAGCAGCGTGCCGAGCAAGAGCACGCCGACGGCGGTGTGGAAGCTGGTGATGTCCGCGAAGAGCACACTCTTGGGCGTATCGTGGATGATCACCCAGAAGCGCTCCGGCTGCGAGGGCATCGGGTGGATCGTATTGTAAACCAGCATGTTCGTCTCGGTTTCGGACACGCCCGCGCCGCCTTCGAGCACGTCCGCCGCCGCCGGGTGGACGCTCTGGAGCTGCAGCGGCTCGCTGGGTGGACCGCTGGCGGCGGGGCCGAGGTATTCATCGGAGTACATCAGGTACTCGCCGCTCTGGTCGACGACCGACCAGTTGTCGTGCGGCCCGGCGTAAGCCAGCAGATCGCCCAGCACGTACTGAGCGTGCAGGCTGATGGCGATCATGCCGCTGCCGTCCGGCAGGCGCATCGCGTAACGCACCACCGGCGTCAGGGCCATGTTGCC
Source organism: Anaerolineae bacterium (assembly GCA_020851855.1). GTDB lineage: Bacteria > Chloroflexota > Anaerolineae > Aggregatilineales > UBA2796 > JADZBY01. The sequence continues at coordinate 937 of JADZBY010000261.1, read as the reverse complement.
ATCGCCGCGCACCGGCTCCGCGTCCAGCGCCGAGACGTATATCTCGCCCGGACCAAGCGCCATCGTCTCGCGGATGTAGGATAGGCCGCCCCGGTCGCGCAGCGTGGCGTCGGCAGCGATTGTCGCGCCGGAGCCGGTCCGGTCGATGCGGACCAGTTCGCGCCCGTCGCGGTCCAGGTACTCAACCTGGGTGTAACCGGGGTTGGCGGCGGCGATGACGGCCACATCCTGGGCTACTTCGCCGCGCCAGATGGCCACCTGAGCCGGGTCCGCCCCGCCGCCGTCGTCCAGCAGCGAGCGCAGCATCCGGGCGCTGCGCAGGTTGGCCAGCAGGAAGATGTCGGCGCGCGCCGTGTCCAGGATGCTCACCACGTGGCGCGCCTGCAGGTGCACTTCGCGGACGAGCCGCTGCACAACGTGCGGCACGAGCGCGTTATCGGTGAAGAAGCGGTCATACAGGGCGATGCCCGCCACCGGCAGCGCCACGAGCAGGAGCAGCACCAGCACCAGCCGGGCTTGCAGGCCGTGCAATCTGAGGAATCGCAGCGTCATGGCTCCCGCGCCCCCGATTTCTCTCACCCGGACCAGATCAAACAGGGATTGTATCGCGGGCGGGGGAAAGGTGCAGGGGGTGGTGGGACGACGCCTGCGTCGTCCGCCCGTGTCGCGTGGTGGTTGGAAAGAGCGGACAAGGCAGGCCTTGTCCCTACAGGGTGTAGGGACGATGCAGGCGTCGTCCGCCTGGTCGTGCCGCGTGGTGGTTGGGAAGGGAGCGGACAAGGCAGGCCTTGTCCCTACGGGGTGGTGGGACGACGCCGGCGTTGTCCGCCTGGTCGTGCCGTGTGGTGGTTGGGAAAGAGCGGACAAGGCAGGCCTTGTCCCTACGTCATGTGTAGGGACGACGCCTGCGTCGTCCGCCTGGTCGTGTCGTGTGGTG
>JADZBY010000260.1 GCA_020851855.1 Anaerolineae bacterium | reverse complement strand
CTTGCAGCTCGGCGTAGGTGATGCCCTGCACCGGCGTGATCAGCAGCAGGCCGTCCACTTCCCAGCGCCGGACGTGGTCCACCGCGGTGCGCATACTGCTCAGTTGCGTATCGGTCGCGTTCACGAAAATCAGGTCATAGCCGGCATCGCGGGCGGCGCGCTCGATGTTGATCATCATCTGCGCCGGGCCATAGTTGTTCAGCCCGAAGGTGATCATGCCCAGCGTGCGCGAATGGTGGCCGGCCAGACTTTGCGCCGCGCGGTTGGGCCGGTAATCCAGTTCCTGGATGGCCTTCAGCACGCGCTGGCGAGTCTCGTCAGCCACGTAGGGATGGTCATTGATGACCCGCGACACGGTTTGGTAGGAGACACCGGACAGCCGCGCGACATCGTGCAGCGTGTGACGTTTGATTGACGACATGGAAACCCCATCCCTACAAGGCGGCGATTCTGTCAGCGCTCACAGACCATTATACGGGATTCTGGGCGAAAGGGGGCGGGATGCCCCACCCCCGACCCGGCCAAGAGGGTGATGCGGCAACACGGACGAGGCAATGGATGTCGAGAATCCAGAGGGTGTGATGCACGTCGAGCGGCGGACCTCACCCCTGCCCCTCTCCACGTCGGTCACCGCGCTTTTCCCCCTCTCTATACGGTACTCCGCATGGAGAGGGGGTAGGGGGTGAGGCCTCAAGTTCCTAACAGCATTTCGGGCGGATCATTGCGGCGGGCGCGTCGCGCCGCGCCCCTACACAGGATGGCACTGTAGGGGCGGCTCGCGAGCCGCCCAGTGTCCACGCCAATTCCTCAAACGCCATGACCTTGTCCGAGCCGCAGGGCCGGGCGAGGCGGGAACGTGACGTTTATCCCTTCACCGCGCCAGCGGTGAGGCCCTGCACGATGCGCCGCTGGAAGATGAGCACCAGGAAAATCAGCGGCACGGTGACGATGATCGACGCGGCCATGATCTCACCAAACGGCTCGTTGCGCGCCACCACGCCGGTGAAGTTGGTGATGGCTACCGTCACCGTCTGGGCAGCAGGCGCGGTCAGCGTGAAGGTCAGGGCAAACAGGTACTCGTTCCACGCGGCGATGAAGGCCAGCAGCCCTGTAGTGACCAGCGCGGGCGCGGTGAGCGGCAGAAGGATGCGGTAGAACGTCTGGAACGGCGTACAGCCGTCCACCAGCGCCGCCTGCTCCAGTTCACCGGGCAGCGTCTTGAAGAACGCCGTGAGCACCCAGACTGTGAAGGGAAGCGTGAAGATCATATACGTCAGCATCAGGCTGGTGATGCTGCCGTAAGCGCGCAGATCGTTCACGACAGAGAACAGGCCTGGCAGGATCGATATCTGCGGGAAGAGCGTCATGGACAGGATCAGGTACAGCATCCAGCGCTTGCCGCGAAACTTGAGCCGCCCCAGCGCATACGCCGCAAACGCGCCAATCGTCAGCGCCAGCAGCACCACGGACACCGAAACCACCGTGCTGTTCAACAGCCCACGTAAGAACTTCTCGTTGCGCAACACCGCCAGAAAGTTGTCAAAGGTGATGCTCTGCGGGAAGAACGTCGCAGGTGTACGGATCAACTCCGCTTCGGGCTTCAGCGACGAGATGAGCGCCCAGTAAAACGGAAATACCGTGTAAATGAAGATGGCCACGACGCAGATGATGAATACGACTTGCCCGATGACCTTGCCGCGTCCCGTTTCACCGACCATCTCAATCCTCCTCGACGTGGAAGGCGCTCATGTACAGGATCGTGAAGGCGAAGATGATGATGAAAATGATCACGCCGATGGCCGATGCGTATCCGTATTGGAAGCTACTGACCAGTTTCTCGTAGTTGTAGACCGCCATTGACGGCGTGCTGCGCCCAACGAGCACCTGGAACACGTCAAAGGCGCGCAGGGCGTCCAGCGTGCGGAAGATCAGGGCGATGGTGATGGTCGGCATGAGCAGCGGAAGCGTGATCCTGAAGAAGCGCTGGCGCACCGTCGCGCCATCCACCGCGCCCGCCTCGTACAGGTCGCCGGGGATAGTCTGCAGGCCGGCCAGCAGCAGCAGCGCCATGAACGGGACCGTCTTCCACACGTCCACGAAAATGACGGACGCCAGCGGATAGGTCGAGCGCCATGCCTGACTCTGCGAGATTACTCCTAAATTGAGCAAAATGGCGTTGATAGCCGCCGAGCTGTTGTCGCCGAGCATGTGCCGCCAGAGGACGGTGGAGATGGCGGTCGGGATCGCCCAGGGAATGAGCATCACAGCGCGCATCATGCCTCGTCCCCGGAAGCGGGTGTTCACCACCAGCGCCACGCCCAGCCCGATGGCCAGTTCAAAGGCCACCGAGATGATCGTGTACACGATGGTGTTCACGATGGAGTTCACAAAGTCGGGATCGGTGGCGGCCAGCACGTAGCGCGTGCCGAACAGGTCGAAGGTCGAGACGCGCCGGTAGCGTGTGCCGTCTGCGGCGCGCGGCAGCACGTCGCCCAGGCTGGCATCCGGCGGGTACTGCACAATCTGGATGCCGAGCAGCGTCTGGTAATTGGCCAGCCCTACCTGGTTGACCGGCACATCCGGGCGGGCGAACGGCTCGTCCGTAAGGCTCGCCGTCACGGTGCGGGCCAGCGGATAAAAGGCGATTAGGATGAGTAGGACGATGGTCGGGCTGAGCAAGAGGAGCGCCAGGCGGGCCTGGCGGGCGGCCAGAGTCGTCTCTTTTTTGGCCACCGGAATACTGGTTGAGGTTGCTTGAACTGCCATGGGAGCGCCTCACAGACCAATGCGGGCGAAACCAGACTGGGCGAGGACACAGGAATACAATACGCTGCTCATAAGAAGTTGCATTACCCCAAATTTCATTGTGCCGCTCATCGCTTCCTCTGCGCCGCGCTCTTCAACGCGGAGAGGGCTGCTGAAGGCGAATGAGCTTGACGGCGGATTCTACTGCGTCAGCATCGTTCTCGAAAGTCTGGGGCATGGGTCGCACCACATCGAATCAAATGGCGGGCGAGCCGGGTTCGCCGCGCTCCACCCGCCATGGGGAGAGAACCGGAAAGGCACGTCCGCATCGGGCTTGCCCTTCCAGTTCAGTCAGGTGCGATTACTCGCGCGCGGGCGGCTCGCCGGGCGTGAACTCGTCACCGAGGATGTCCTGGAGTTGGACTTCCAGGTCCTCGAGGGCGGTCGCCGCATCGGACTCGCCAGTCAGCACGCTGTGTACGGCGGTGAAGTATGCCACCGATACGTCGTTGTATTTCTCAGCCGTCACGGTCGACGGACGCGGCGAGGCGTTCTCGAAGACCGGGACGAGCGCTTCCACCCACGGCGTTGCCGCGAGCACGTCCGCGTCGGTGTACACCGTCGGGATGGTGGGCAGGTTCGTCAGCTTCAGCCAACGTTCCTTCTGCTGTTCGGGCGAGGTCAGCCACAGGGCAAGCTGCGTGGCCAGGTCGACATTGGCGCTGTACGCGCTCACGCCAAGCTGCCAGCCGCCGAGCGCCGCCGCGCCACCGGGCAGGACCGTCACTGCGAACTTGTCCTTGATAGCGGTTTCCTGCGTGCCGTCAGCGCCACCCTGGCCCAGGACGTAAGCATACGGCCAGTTGCGCATGAAGGCGGCATTGCCCGCCTGCCACACGCGGCGCGCTTCCTCTTCCTGGTACGTCGTCACGCCCTCGGGCGAGATCGTGCCGACCCAACCCGCCGCGCGCTCGATGGCCTCGATAGCCGCCGGGTTGTTCACGGAGACGGTCTTGTCCATCTCAACGATGGAGACGCCGCCATTGGCGAACTGCCATTCCAGCG
>JADZBY010000259.1 GCA_020851855.1 Anaerolineae bacterium | reverse complement strand
TCTCGCCCTCTGGGAGAGAGGGGACATGCAGGCGCTCCCTGCGTTCCTGGCACCTCGCCATGAGGGAGAGGGGTTGGGGCGAGGGTCTACGCCGGACAACGCAGGCATTGTCCCTACGGTAGGGACGAGGCCTGCCTCGTCCGCAGCCCGCCTCTTGCCCCTCGCCATGAGGGAGAGGGGTTGGGGTGAGGGTCTACGCCGCCCGCCCCTCACATGCGCGCCTTTTCCGCCCGCAGCGCGTTGAGCATATCCTCGACGCGGGTGAATTTGAGGCGCGGACGCCCGACGGCCTGCCCGTTGGCCACCTCGAGCTTGTCCAGAAGTTGCCAATCCTGGTACGTCACGTACTCGACGTTTCGGGCGCGCAGCATGGCGTCGAGCGCGTCGCGGCCCTGGACCGGCCCGGCGGGCACGCTGCCGGCCTTGATGTCCTCGCACATGGCCTGGACCGTCTCCAGCGCATCGGGCTTGTTCGTGCCGATGATGCCGGACGGCCCACGCTTGATCCAGCCCGCCGCGTACAGGCCGGGCACGGGCGCGCCGGTCGCCGGATCGAGCACGCGGCCCAGCGCATTCGGGATCACGGCGCGCTTTTCGTCGAAGGGCACGCCGGGCAGCGCCACGCCCATATAGCCGATGGAGCGGAAGACCAGACCGGCCTCAATCGTCTCGTACTGCTCGGTCGGTTTGGGCCGCAGCGAGCCATCGCTGGACGGGAACAGCTCGTTTTTGACCACCTTGAGCGCCGTCATGCGCTCGGTCCCGATGACTTCCACCGGCGAGGTGAGGAAACGCACGTGGATGCGCTTCGGCTTGCCGGACGGCTCACGCCTGGCATAGTCCGCGAGCAGCGCCAGGTTTTTGTCGATGACGCTGGTTGAGTTCGATTTGAGCCATTCCTGCGTCAGCGGGTCGAGCGCGGCGTCTTCGGGCCGTACGATCACCTCGGCGCATTCCATCTCGCCCAGTTCTTTCAATTCGGGCGGGGTGAACGATGCCTGCGCCGGGCCGCGCCGACCGAGCAGGTAAATGTCTTGCACGTGGCTCTTGCCGAGCGCTTCCAGGGCGTAATCGGCAATATCGGTCTTGCGTAATTCGTCATAGCTGCGGGCCAGGATGCGCACCACGTCCATGGCCACGTTGCCGTTGCCGATGACGGTGGCGGCGCGCTGGTCCAGGTCAAAGTGCAGCTCGCGGTAATCCGGGTGGCCGTTGTACCAGCCTACAAACTCAGTGGCGGCGTAGCTTCCTGATAAATCTTCGCCGGGAATGCCCATGCGGCGGTCGGTCTGCGCGCCGACGGCGAAGATGATCTGGTGGTAATAAGCGCGCAGGTCATCCAGCGTCACGTCCTGGCCGAACGTCACGTTTCCGTACAGGCGAAAGTGCGGCGTCGCGGCGACGGCGTCGAAGCGTTTGGTCACGGACTTGATCTTGTCGTGGTCGGGCGCAACGCCGCCGCGCACCAGCCCAAAGGGCGTGGGCAACCGGTCAAACATATCAATCTCAACGATGAAATCACATTGACGAAGCAGGTGCTCGGCGGCGTAAAAGCCGGACGGGCCTGACCCGATGATCGCCACACGAAGCGGCGTCGTCCCTGTTCCGATGTCTGGCATGTTGAAATCCTATCTCGCAAACCGGGTTTTAAGTTGGCAATGGGGCCAACCACGGGTTGTGGTGGGGCGTCCCTGTGCCAATTATAACAAACCTTCTTTTCGCCAATAGGACCGGCGTGCGGCGGGCCGGGGTAAAAAATCCCGAAATGTAGGGCGCGTGGGGGTGGGGTAATCGCAGCAGGCTCGACCAGGAGCCGCCCCGGCTCACGTAGTCTGATACAGGCTCGACCAGGAGCCGCCCCGCGCTGAAGCACGGGGCTGAACCGCGCCCCCGGCTCACGTAGTCTGATGCAGGCTCGACCAGGAGCCGCCCCGGCTCACGTAGTCTGATGCAAGGCTCGACCAGGAGCCGCCCCGCGCTGAAGCACGGGGCTGAACCTACGAAGCCCTGACGGGCTGGAAGCCAGACTGTAGCCCGCAGGGCTTTGTAGTCTTAGCCCGGTCGCTTCAGCGCCGGGCGGGCCTGATGCTAAGGCCATCACTGCGGTTTGATACCATAGTCTCGGAGATGCATTCCGGACGTATCGCGCGGACGGCGAACATCCGGTATGCTCGTGGGGAGCCGCGCCTTCACCCTGGCGCGGCCTCTTACTGGATGGTCGATTCGCCCCGTGGAGCACCCGGATGACCTCACGTATTCGCGATATGGCGCTGCCTGTGCTCGTGGTCCTGCTCGCCGCGCTGCTCTTGATCAGCCGCGCCGCGCCCGATGTGGCCATCTGGCGTTACGCGCTGGCCGCCTACCCCATTCTGGCGGTATTGGTGCTCATGGCGGGCGCAGGTTGGGCCGGACACCGGGCCGGGATCGCCGGGTTGGGCTTCGGGCTGGCCGTCGCGTTCCTCGCCTTTGGGCTGAACGGCGACGTGCTGCTCATCTCCCAGGCGAAAGGGCTGTTCCTGTCCTGGTATGTGCTGGTCATCCTGTGGCCGGCGCTGCTGCTCTTCAACGTGGTCAACCGCGTGGGCGGCATCCAGGCCATGGCGGCGGGCCTGCAACGCCTCATCGCGGACCGGGGTCTGCTGCTGATCGGGCTGGCATGGCCGTTTGCCGCGACGCTCGAAGGGCTGGCCGGGTTCGGGCTGCCGGTGGCCATCGTCGCGCCCATGCTCGCCGGACTGGGCGTGCCCGCCGTGATCGCCGTCGCCGCGCCCGCCATCGGGCACTCGTGGGCGGTGACGTTCGGCAACATGGGCGTCGTCTTCCAGGTGCTCACCGGCGTGGTGAAGATGGACGGCGCGGTGCTCGCCCCACCGGCGGCGATATTGCTGGGCGTCGCCGGGCTGCTGTGCGGGCTGGCAGCGGCGCATGTGCTGGGCCAGTTCCGCTACTGGTGGGCGGTGCTGATCATCGCGGCGGTCATGGGCGGGCTGCAATACGTGCTGGCCAATTCGGGCCTCAATTCGCTTACCATCGTGCTGGCCGGGGCGGCGGGCGTCGTGACCATGATCCTGATCAGCCGGCGGAACGGCAAACGACCCGAGGCAGACGGAAATGGCCCGGCCTTCAGCCCGGCGCTGCTGGCGGGCATCGGCGCGTATGGCGGGCTGGCGCTGCTGGTGGCCATCGCCAACATTGTTCCGCCGGTGTACGAGACGTTCCGCCATATCGTGATCCAGGGCACGTTCCCTGCCGTGACGTCGGCGGATGGCTTCGTGACCGCCGCCGGGACCGGCCCCGCCTTCCGCCCGCTGACCCATCCGGGCACGTACGCGCTGCTGGTGGCGATTGTCGGCTTCTTCGTGCTGCGCCGCGCCCGGTTGCTGCCAGAGGGCAGTGGGCGCGCCATCGCCCAGGGCACGGTACGCGCGGCAGGCCCGGCGTCGGTTGGCGTGCTGGCGATGGTCGGGCTGTCCGCGATCATGGATCACACCGGCATGTCGCTGCTCCTCGGAGAAGCGCTCAGCGCGGCGATGGGCGGCGCTCTGCCCGTTATCTCGCCGGTGATCGGGATGCTCGGCGCGTTCGCCACGGGCAGCAACCAGAACTCGAACGTGCTGTTCGCGCCGCTCCAGATGAGCGCGGCCATCGCCCTGAGCCTGTCACCGGCGGTGGTGGTCGCCGCACAGACGACGGGCGGCGCGTTGGGCGCGATGATTGCCCCGGCCAAATTGATCATCGGGTGCAGCACGGTGGGCGCGACGGGTCAGGAAGGCGTGGTGTTGCGTCGCACGCTGCCCTATGGGCTGTTGCTGGCGCTCACGGTGGGCGTCGTGGCGCTGTTCATGTCGCGGATGTAGGGGACGGATTGCGGTTCGTC
>JADZBY010000258.1 GCA_020851855.1 Anaerolineae bacterium | reverse complement strand
GGCGGGCGTGGCATTCCCGCGTTTCACCTGTATAACCGGAGCACACGCGAAAAAGAGACGGGCGCATTTTTCGCCGCCTGCCCTTCGCCTCACCGCCGCCGCGATGGCCGCTCCGAGCGGTAGCCCTGCTCGTTGAGCGCCTTGCCGAGCGCCTGCAGCGCGCGGTACTGCATGGCCTTGACCGCATCCACCGTCTTGCCGAGCAAGCGCGCGGTGTTCTCCAGGTTATAGCCTTCCACAAAACGGAAGACGATGACCTGCCGCTGCGTGTCGGTCAGCGTGCGGATGGCGTCCAGGATGTGCTGCGTATCGTACTGGGCCAGCAGCGGCGCGTCGAGGTCTTCGTCGTCGTCGCTCAGCTCCAGGTCATCAATCGGCTCGTCGCGCCGGGTGCGCTTGCTGCGCCGGTAGTGGTCGATCACCCGGTCATGCGCGATGCGGTACAGCCACACCAGAAGGGGCACGGACCGGTACTGGAAATTGGGCAGCCCTTCCAGGACGCGCAGGAACACGTCCGAGGTCAGGTCTTCGGCGGTTTCGGCGGACTCGACGCGGTACAGGATATAGCGGTAGACCTTGTCCACGTAGGCGCGGTACAGGGCCGCAAACGCGCGTGTATCTCCCCGCTGGGCGGCTTCGATGAGTTCCTTTTCGCGCTTACGATCCACCACGCTCTCGCTTCTTCAGGCCGGCTCCGGCACAGGAGCCGTGCAGAACCGCCGGAGCCGTGGTTATTGTACTACGATGCGCCGGATGGCACGTCCGCCGCTCGCGCCGGCCCAGACGCCCGCCGTGCGGCCCACCAGCCCAGGGCAAGCGCGATCAGGCCCCCCAGCGCGCTCAATCCACCCACCGCCAGCGCTGCGTATTGCCAGAAGGTGATCGGAAAGAGGCGGATCAGGCTGTCGCTCCACAGGAAGCGCCACGAGCCTTCCGCGAAAAACAGGGCGTGGAAGCTGTCGAAGAAGCGATTCCAGTCGATGAGGATAAAAACGAGCAGCGCGCCCAACAGGAAGAGCATCACGCCGCCGCCGCGCATGAATCCGCGCGCCAGGGCCGCCCGGCCCGGCGCACTGCGGGCCATGACCAGCGTGATGGCAAAGAGCAGGGCCAACGCGGCGGCCAGCGCCAGCATGGCCCAGCCCGTCACGATTTGCACGTCGCGCAGGTGGCCGATTTCACGCTCCGTGTAGAGCGGCACGCCCTCGGCGGCCTGCTGCGCGCGCAAAAAGTCGTCGTCGCGGCGCTCGATCAGGTAATCGACCGCCCCCGGCGCGAGCCGAAGGCGGTCTTCCAGCGTGAAGCCATACGGATCGGGCGGCATGCCGGGCAGGTGATAGATCACGACCAGCGCCGGATGACTCATGACGAGGCGGATGCTGCCCAGCACAAGCACAATCGGCGCGAGCACGGTCACGATCAGCCCCAGCGCCCGGCGTAACCCGGCTCCGCGCTCGGTCACGCTTTACCTTCCGCCCAACGCCGCACAAATTCCACGAACAGCCGCGCGCCAAAGCCGGTCGCGCCGCCGCCGGGCAGGTACGGGTTTTCCGGCGCATCGGTCATGACGCCCGCCATGTCGATATGCGCCCAGGCCGGGTAGCTGGTGAAGCGCTTGAGGAACATAGCCGCCGTGCACGCGCCGCCGGGCCGCCCGCCGGTGTTCTTCAGGTCGGCGGTCTTCGATTCAAGCTGCTTCTCGTATTCCGGATAGAGCGGCATGGGCCATACGCGCTCGAAGGTGGCGTTGCCCGCCGCAACGAGCCGGTCGCGCAGCGTCTCGTCGGTGCAGAAGAATCCGGCGGCGGCGCTGCCCAGCGCGATCATCATCGCCCCGGTCAGCGTGGCGATGTCCACCACAGCGGCGGGATTGAAGCGCGCCGCGTACACCAGCGCATCGGCCAGGATCAGGCGGCCTTCCGCGTCGGTGCTGATCACTTCGATGGTCACGCCGTTGCTGGCCGTGATCACTTCCTGGGGCACGTAAGCGTCGCCGTTGATCATGTTGTCGCAGGTCGGAACGAGGCCGACGACGTGCAGCGGGACGTTCAGCTTGCCGATGGCCTGCATCGCGCCGATGACCGCCGCCGCGCCGGACATGTCGCCCTTCATACCGACCATGCCGTCGGCGGTCTTGATCGAGTAACCGCCCGTATCGAAGGTGATGCCCTTGCCCACCAGCACCACGGTTTCCAGGTCGGTGCGGTCGGCGTTGTGCTCCATGACGATGAATTTCGGCTCGGCCTTGCTGCCGCGCGACACGGCCAGCAGCGCGCCCATCTTGAGCGCCTCGATCTGCGTGCGGTGCAGGACTTCGACGCGCAGGCCGCTCTCGTCGGCGAGCTTCTGCGCCGTCTCGGCCAGATATTCCGGCGTGCAGATGTTGGGCGGCAGGTTCGACAGGTCGCGGGTCAGGCGCGCTGCGTCGGCCAGCGCCCGGCCAACGTCGAGCGCGGATTCGACCTCGGCCCCGTCGGCGTCGCCCGGCGCGATGTCCAGCGATTCAGGCAGCGCCGATGGCGGCTCGCCGCTCTTCTGGCCGTGATAGCTGTACAGGCCCAGGTGCGCGCCTTCCGCCAGCGCCGAGGCGGCATTGC
>JADZBY010000257.1 GCA_020851855.1 Anaerolineae bacterium | reverse complement strand
TACACCTGCCGCATCGAGTCCGCGACGCGCGCCGCCGCTTCCGAGGAGTCGCAGATCGAGCACAACGTCGGCCCGGCCCCGCTGATGATCGTGCCGAATGCGCCGCATTCCCGCGCCGCCGCCCGCACCTCACACAAACCCGGCATGAGCGATCGGCGGGCCGGCTCAACGATGCTGTCCCGTTCCATCGCGCGGCCCATCAGCGCCACGTCGCCGCGATGGATGGCCGTCACGAGCAGCGCGAGCGCCTGCGCCTGCCGCACCAGTCCCGGCAGCGGCACGCTTTCCGGCAGCACGGCGCGCGCATGGGCCGTGGGGACCTCGACGGCGGGCGTGACCAGCGCCAGATACAGGTTGGCTGGCACGGGTAAATGGTAAAAGTCGTGCGCGCCCAGGCCGGTGATCAGCACGATCCCACCCAGCAGCGCCGGGGCGATGTTGTCCGCGTGCCGCCCGCTCACCGCCGCTTCGCCTTCCAGCCCGGCGACGACCAGCGCTTCCTGGGAAAGCGGCCCGCCGAGCAGCGCATTCACCGCGACGGCGGCCCCGGCGGCGCTGGCGGCGCTGCTGCCCAGGCCGCTCGCCAGCGGAAGGCCCTTGTGCAGGCTCAGGCGCACGCCCGCGCCGGTCCACTTTGCCTGTTCCAAGACCGCCTGCGCGGCGATGCCTGCCGTGTTGCGCCCGGCCTCACGCGGCAGACGCCCGCCGTCGCCCGTCACATCCCCGATGATCACGCCAGGCGTCTCGGCCCATTCGGCGATCACCGTGTCGAACGGCTCGGCCAGCGCCATGCCCAGGATGTCGAAGCCCGGCCCCAGGTTGGCAACCGTAGCCGGCGCGCGCACCTCGACGCGGCGCTGCGGCGGGTGGTGCGGCGCGCTCACGGCGTCACCACGCGCAACGCCTGGGCCAGATCGGCGATCAGATCGGCGGTGTCTTCCACGCCAATCGCGAAGCGGACCAGATTGTCCCTGATGCCCAGCGCCAGCCGTTCCTCGCTGGTCTTTTCGAAGTACGACATGAGCGCGGGCTGTTCGATCAGGCTGTCCACGCCGCCCAGGCTCGGCGCGATGTACGGGATGTCGAGGGCGTCGATGAAGCGGCTGGTGTCTTCCAGATTGCCGCGCACCTCAAAGCTGACCACGCCGCCGAATCCGGCCATCTGGCGGCGCGCAATGTCGTGATCCGGGTGCGAGGGCAGGCCCGGATACCAGACGCGCTCGATGGCGGGATGCCCTTCGAGGAACTGGGCGACCGCCAGGCCCGACGCATTCTGCTGTGTCACGCGCAGGCCGAGCGTCTTCAGGCCGCGTTCGAGCAGATAAGCGTTCTGCGGATCGACGATGCCGCCCAATACGCCGCGCGCGTCCCGCAACGCGGCGATGCGGTCCTTTCGCCCGGCGACGACGCCCGCCAGCAGGTCATGGTGGCCGCCCAGGTACTTCGTGGCGCTGTGCACGACATAATCCACGCCGTAATGGAGCGGTTGCTGGTTGATGGGCGTGCCAAAGGTGCTGTCGATGATGGTCTGCACGCGGCGGCGGCGCGCGATCTCGACGATGCGCTCCAGATCGACGCAGCGCAGATACGGGTTGGTCGGGCTTTCGGAGACGATGAAGCGCGTGCGTTTGGGCTGAATCGCGTCTTCCAATGCCGCGTAGTCGCCGGTCGACACGATGGTGGTATCGATGCCGAGCCGCTTCAAGAAGGTCAGGCAGAACTGGCGCGTACGGCGGTAACAGTCGTCGGTCATGACGATGTGCGCGCCGGTCGGCAGGCTGGCCAGCAGCAGCGAGGTGATGGCCGCCATGCCCGACGAGAAGAGCACACAATCGCCCGCGCCTTCGAGGGCCGTCACTTTGCGCTCGACGGCCTGCACGGTCGGGTTGCCGTAGCGGCCATATTCTTCGCGGCCCAGGATGCCGTCGCCCCACGTTTTGCGCTGCATGAAATGGACCAGATCGGCGGTGTCGGCAAAGGCATACGTCGCCGTCTGGATGATGGGCATGGGGATGGCCTGATGGGCGCGAGCGCGGTCGTCGCCGCCGTGCACAGAGAGCGTGTTGGGACCGGGCGCGGATGGCGGCTCGCCGTTTTCCGGCGCAGGTCGGCCCGGAGTCCGGTCGTCAGACGGATTTTCGGTCACAGGCGGGGCGTCTCCTCGGTTGGGTGTGCGGCGAGTGTACCGCTGGCGGGCGGCGGCTGTCAAAGCGGGGAAGCGGCGCTACATTGGGAAGTTCGCCGTGAGGGTGAACCCATACTCCGCGCTGGCTCGATAATCGTCTGGCGGTGTCTTGCTGACGCTTCAGGGCATCTACGGTCACAACCCGGCCCTGAGTGAAGCGCATCTCGCCCCACTTGTGCAACTTGCCCACGCTTGGTATTGACGCCGGGCCGTCGGTGGTGGCAATGTTGATGGCACAGCACACAACACAAACCATGCGATTCCTTCTGGCGCACACGGGGGGAGAAGCTTCTTGACCGGACTCTCGCCAGAGGCGAACAAAGTCATTGCCCAGGCGCGCAACGACCAGATCGCCTATATTGACCTGCAATTTACCGACATCACCGGCATCATCAAGGCAGTGCAAATCCCGCTCCGGGGCTTGGAAACAGCCCTCATGAACGGCGTGTGGTTTGACGGCTCGTCGGTGGAAGGCTTCGCGCGCGTCGCGGAGTCGGACATGTACCTGCGCCTCGACCCGGCCACCTACACGCCTATCGCCTGGGAGCCGGATGGCCGCCGCGTGGCCCGCCTGATGTGTGACGTGGTCACGCCCACCGGCGACCCGTTCCCCGGCGATCCACGTTACGTGTTGCGCCGCGCCCTGCAAGCCGCCGCCGAGCTTGGCTTTCGTTACGTCGTCGCGCCGGAGATCGAGTTCTTCCTGCTCCGGCCTGCGAACGAGGGCGACGGGCAAGCGCCGCGCCCGCAGGACATGGCCAGCTATTTTGACATTGGCGACGCCGAAGCGCGCGCCGTGCGGCGGGCCATCGTCGACGCCCTCGAAAGTATCCACATCGCGGTGGACTCCGGCCATCACGAGGTAGCAGGCGGCCAGCACGAATTGGACCTCGCGCCGCTGGACGCGCTGCGCATGGCCGACGCTATCCTGACCGTGCGGCAGGCGGTGAAAGCCATCGCGCAGCAGCACGGCCTGTTGGCCACGTTCATGCCCAAGCCCTTTGGCGGGGCCGCCGGGTCGGGCATGCACATCCACCAGGCGCTCGTGAACCTGCATACCGGCGCGAACGCCCTGGCCGACGAAAACGCCGAGTATGGCCTGTCTGGCGTCGGGCGGGCGTTTCTGGCCGGGCAACTGGCCCACGCGCGGGAGATGTGCGCCGTGCTCGCGCCGCTGGTGAACAGCTATAAACGGCTGGTGTCTGGCCTGGAAGCGCCGGTCTACGTCACCTGGGCGCAGCGCAACCGGTCCGCATTGATCCGCGTGCCGCGCGTGCGCCAGGGCGAGAGCGAGCAGGTGCGCGCCGAGTTACGCTGCGCCGATCCGAGCTGCAACCCGTATCTCGCCTTCGCCGTGATGTTGCGCGCCGGATTGGATGGCATCGTGCAAGAGAGGGCGCTGCCCGCCGCCGCGGAAGAAGAGCTGTACGCCTTCAATGCGCGCCGCCGCCAGATCGAGACGTTGCCCACCTCGCTCCACGAGGCGCTGGCGGCCATGGAAGGCGCGGAACTGGTGAGCGAGGCGCTCGGCCTGACCGTATTCGAAGGCTTCCTGGACGCCAAGCGCATTGAGTGGAACGAGTACGCGCGCCAGATCAGCCCCTGGGAAGTCGAACGTTACCTGAATACGTACTGAGGGTGCGTTGGAGTTCGGTGAAGCGACGTGAACCGCGTGCCAGCGACCGTATTTGACCTGTTGCGCTATGCCCTGCCTGTCGGGACGCGCATCGCCGCCGGGCGCGCCGGACTGATGCGCCCGGTGACGTGGACGTCGGTGCTGCACGCCCGCCCGCCGGCGTTTCAATCGCTGGAAGGGCGCGAGATGGCCATCCTGTCCATCGATGCGCTGCGCCAACTGAGCGACAAGCTCACGCTCGCCGACATCGTGCACGACCTGGCGCAGATGGACGTGGCCGCCATCGCCGTGATCGGTGAGGCCGACGCGCGGGCGCGCAGCGCAGCGGACGATCACGGCATCCCGCTGCTGCGCCTGCCCGATGGCCTGTCGATGCGGC
>JADZBY010000256.1 GCA_020851855.1 Anaerolineae bacterium | reverse complement strand
AGCGACGGCGTGACGGTTGGCGGCAGGGTCGGCGCGGCGACGGGCCGGGTAGCGGCTGTCGTCGCCCGCACGATACGCACCGGCGTGGCGCTCGGCGATGGACCCGGTACGCCCTGGTCCGTGGCGGTCGGAGCCGTCGCCGTGGCCGTCGCCGTGGTCTGGGTGGTGGCGGTAGCCGGGACGGCGGCGGCCAGCGTCGGCGCGCCGCTTGCCGTGGCCGTGGGCGCTTCCGCCGTTTCTGAGCCGGAAACGCCGTCGCCGGTCTGGCTGGCGGCGAGCGCGGCGGCAGTCGGCGTCTGATCCTGCACCTGGGCGACGCCGCTCTGCTGCCGCAATACGAGCAGGGCGGCGACAGCCAGCGCAAAGAGCATGAGAATCGCGCCCAGGGTGGCCATCCGGCGCGCGCCAAAACGGCGCGGGGCCGCTTCGGGCGTGGCGAGTGCGCTCTCCGCAGCGGTGGGCAGCCGTCTGCCGGGCGTCGGCGCGCTGCGCGGCGTGACATTGTCGTCCGGCCAGGTCTCATCGTCGTAAACGCTGGCCAGATCGTGCGGCGCAAGCCCGTGATGGCCCATCGCCATGTCGCTCTGGCTGTCGAAGATGGCCGCCGCCAGCGCGTGCGCCATATCGGTGACCGTTGCATAGCGCTCTGCCGGGTCTTTGGCCAGCGCCTTCATGACCACCGCCTCTACGGCGGGCGACAGGTCCGGCACGCGCTCGCGGAGCGGCGGCGGCGGCTCGTTCAGGTGCTTGAGCGCCACGCTCATGGCCGATGGATCGTCAAAGGGCACGCGCCCGGCCAGCATCTCGTACAGGCACACACCCAGCGAGTACTGGTCGCTCTGTGGCACGGCCCGCGCCGACGAGATGGCCTGTTCCGGCGCGATGTAGTGCGCGCTGCCGAACGTATCGCCCAGCGAGCCTTCCGCCGCGCTCAGCGCCAGCCCGAAATCGGTCAGAATCGGCACGTTGTCCACGCTGACGATGATGTTGGCGGGCTTCACGTCGCGGTGAATGACGCCCCGGCTGTGCGCGTAGTCAAGCGCGCTGCCGATGCCGCGCACGATGTTCAGGACTTCCAAGAGCGGCATACGCTCGCCCGCGACGTCGTAATCGTGCAGCAGATGGCGCAGGTCTTTGCCCTCGATGAAGACCATCGCCATATAATAACCGTCTTCGTATTCCCCGAACTGGTACACGCCGACGATGTTCGGGTGGCTCAGGCGGGCGATGGCGCGCGCTTCGCGGCGAAAGCGCTCTGCATATTCGGTGCGGTCGCTGACGGTGAGCAAGTCGCTGTGGATGACCTTGACCGCCGCGTGGCGCTGCAGGCGCTCGTCATAGCCGACATAGACGCGCGCCATGCCGCCCCGCCCCAGGAGCCGCTGGATCACGTAATCACCGAGTTGCTCGCCAATGAGAGGATCGACCATGCAATACTTTCCAGAAGACCGGGGGCGTTGGAAGCGCCTTTTTGCAGCCATTATAACGCGCAGTGAGCCGCCGCGCAGACGCCATCTTGTTTATGCGCCGTCCGCCCTCATTTGTGATGTGCGTGATGGCGCAAAACCAGCATTCCGCATACGATCATGCTAGAGTGTGTCTGCAAACCCTCACCCCCGGCCCCTCTCCCTCATGGAGAGGGGTGCGGAAACCCAGGATTCCCGCTTTTTCTCCCCTCTCGCCCTGGGGTCGGGGTCCCCACGAAACCGGGGGTTTCGCGGGGTGGCCGAGAGAGGGGCAGGGGGAGTGAGGGTCAGCGCCGGCAAATTCACTCGCTCTTCATGGTTCGTCGCCGGGCAAGCGCGTATAATGGCCCATAAGCAAGCCTTACGCTGCGCAGCTGGCTGGAAAGGGAAAGGATCGGCTGTTGTCTCCGCCCGAAATCTCCGAACAGGAGATTCGCGACCGCTGTCTGGTGTTGATCGGCGCTGCGACCGAGGAAGCAGTGCGCCTGCACCACGATTACATCGGGGTGGAGCACTTGTACATCGCCCTGACCCAGATCGACGGCGGCATGGCCCAGCGCCTGCTCATCAGCGCCGGGCTGGACCCGCGCACCGTGCGCAACGAGATTCGGCGCGAAGTGGGGACCAGCGACGCGGAACTGTCCTTCACCGGCGACGAGTTGCCTCTCACGCCGCGCGCGCACCACATCCTGGCCGTTTCGGTGACGCTGGCCGACGAGCACGGCGAAGACGAGGTGCTCGAATACCACCTGCTCTTGGCGCTGCTCCGCGAAGGGCAGAGCATCCCGGTCCGCAAGCTGCGCAGCATGGGCGTGGACGCCGAGCAGTGGGTCGCCGCGCTCAAGGACGAGCTGGACGTGGGCAGCAGCGACAGCCTGGCGTTGCCCTTTGGCGGCTCGTACCAATGGCTGCGCGCGCCCGCCGAGACGGAGCCGCGCGACCGGGCCACGACGCCGCTCATCGACAAATACGGGCGCGATCTGACGGCGCTGGCGCGGCAGGGCAAGCTGATGCCCGTCATTGGGCGCGAGCGCGAAATCCGGGCCGTGGCGCGCACGCTGACACGCAACAAGAAAAACAACCCGCTTTTGCTGGGCGATTCGGGCGTCGGCAAGACGGCGGTGGTCGAAGGGCTGGCGCTGGAGATCGTGCAGGGCAGCGCGCCCGCTCCCTTGCTCAACCGCCGCATTGTGCAAATCGAGATCGGGACGCTGGTCGCCGGGACGAGCCTGCGCGGCCAATTTGAAGAGCGGCTGGTCGGCATCCTGGACGAAGCGCGCAACAACCCGGCCATCATCCTGTTCATCGACGAGATTCACACCATCGTCGGCGCGGGCGACACCATCGACGGCAACCTGGACGCGGCGAATATCCTCAAGCCGGCCCTGTCGCGCGGCGAGATCGTGTGTATCGGCGCGACGACGCACGAGGAGTACCGTAAGGCCATCGCGCAGGATGCGGCGCTGGACCGGCGCTTCCGCACCATCGAGATTGGCGAGCCGAGCCTGGAAAATACGTTGCTCATCCTGCAAGGCTTGCAGGGCCAGTACGCGCGCCATCACCAGGTGCACATCAGCCCCGACGCGCTCGACGCGGCGGTGCGGCTCTCGTCGCGGTACATGACCAACCGCTACCAACCCGACAAGGCGCTCGACTTGTTGGACGAGGCCTGCGCGCGCGTCGCCATCCAGGTCCAGGCGGGCACGGACGCCGAGCGCACCGTCACGGCGGCGGCGGTGGCCGAGGTGGTGGCCGAATGGACCGGCATTCCCGTGGCGCAGATCACCGAGGACGAGCGCGCCAAGTTCAACCGCATCGATCAGGACCTGCGCACGCGGGTGGTCGGGCAGGATCACGCCGTGGCTGCCGTGGCAGACGCCATCAAGATGAACCGCGCCGGGCTATCGGACCCGCGCCGGCCCGTCGCCGTGTTCCTGTTCATGGGGCCAAGCGGCGTGGGCAAAACCGAGCTGGCCAAAGCGCTGGCCGCCTTCCTCTTCGGCAGCGAAGAGGCCATGTTGCGCTTCGACATGTCCGAGTTTCACGACGAGCACACGGTGGCGCGCCTGATCGGGTCGCCGCCGGGCTACAAGGACTCGCAGCGCGGCGGGCAGCTCACCGAGGCGCTGCGGCGGCGTCCGTATTCCGTCGTGCTGCTCGACGAGGTGGACAAAGCCGCGCCGGAAGTGTTCGACATCTTCCTGCAAGCCTTCGACGATGGCCGCCTGACCGATGCGCGCGGCGGCACGGTGGACGCCCGGCACGCCATCTGGATCATGACCAGCAACATCGGCACGCCCGAAGCGACGCGCGGCAATGTGGGCTTCCGGGCCGAGAGCGCGTCCGCGTCCAATCCGGGCACATTTCAGGCGGCGCTCAAGCGTTTCTTCCGCCCGGAATTGCTCAACCGCATTGACGAGGTGATCGTCTTCAACCCGCTCACGCCGGAAGCGCTGGCCGAGATTCTGGAGCTGAATCTGCGCGATCTGCGGGCGCGGCTGGCCGAACAGGGCATCACCATCGAGCTTGCGCCCGACGCCCGCGAGCTGATCCTCTCGCAAGGCGCAGACCCGGTGCACGGCGCACGGCCCTTGCGGCGGACCATCGCCCGGCTGCTGGCCCGCCCGCTGAGCAGCCTGCTGCTCGAAGGGCGCTACCCGCGCGGCACGACCATTCTCGTCAGCGTCGCCGGGGCGCGCCTGGCCTTTGAGGCCAAAATCCCATCCGTCCGCGAAGGGTGATGCGGTTGAAGCGTAATCGTGAGGGCTGACCCTCGCCGGTCATGAATCCATCCCTGCCCCCTGTCCCGCAGACTGGCCGCCAGCCGCCCGACCTCACCGCCGAGGCGGAGCGGCGGCTGCTCGCCCGGCGCGCGCTGGCCGATGAAACCGATCCGTTCGCCAATGACGCCGACCCGATGGTGCGCCGCCTGGGACGGCTGGCTTTGCGCCGCGATGTGCAAGAGCCAGCCGATTACCTCGCGTTGGGCGATCTCTGCGCGCGGCTGGCGCTGGCCGGGGACGAATTGCGCATCGAGTATGTCGTGCGCTGCCTGCTTGGATACAGCCGCGCTATCGAGATGCTCAGCGGGGATGCGCTGCACCGCTGGCCGACCGCCGATCTGGCCGTCGCGCTGCACGCCCGCACCGCCTTCATCACCTGGGTGATGGCCGTGGCGCGCGGCCATCCGACCGCGCACAACGTCGCCACGGCGCTATGGGCCGCCGCCGGATTATCCACCTCGCAGATGAGCGACGAGCAGCGAGAAGCCATCCGCCACCTGTTGCGCCGTTACCCGCTGCCCGACTTTGGCATGTCCACGTCCGGGCCGACGGGCGGACCAACCTCGACGGATAGCTCCGGCGGGATCGCCATTCCCATTCGCCTCACCAGCGGCGGCGATGATGCCCTGGACGATGCGCTGGACGGGACCACGTCGCCGCTGGACCCCGACCTGGACGCGGGCCATGATCCCATCGGCGGCGACGAAGACACCGTGGACGGCGAACTGCCCACCACAGATGGCGCGCTGGACGGCCCGGCCTCGTCGCTGCCGGCGTCGCAGCGTCCGGCCAGCCTGCCGCCCGATCTGGCGTCGATCCGGGGCGCAGCGCGGCCCGACCCGGCGGACGTGGACGATTACCGGCCCGGCGACCGGCTGGGCGGGCGCTACGAAGTCCGCCACCTCGTGCACGGCGGCATGGGCGTCATTTACTTCTGTTACGACCACGAAACGCGCGAATCGGTGGCCATCAAGGGCTACCAGAGCCGTTTCCTGTTTCATGAGCGGGCCGTGGCGCGCTTCATTCAAGAGGCGCGCACCTGGATTCGGCTCGAAAAGCACAACAACATCGTCCAGGCGCGCAAAGTCGAGTCGTTCGGCGGCGTGCATGTGCCGCGCCGCCCGGTCATCATCCTGGAGTTCATCGCCGGGCCGGAAGGTCTGGGGCCGGACCTGAAGAGCTGGATTGAGCACAACCGGCTTGATCTGGCCACGGCGCTGGACATCAGCCTGCAAATCTGCCTGGGCATGGCGCACGCCGTCGCGCGCGTGCCCGGCCTCGTGCACCGCGACCTAAAGCCGGCCAATATCCTGGTCCGCCACGACGGCACGGCCAAAGTGACCGATTTTGGCCTGGTGCGGACCTTCGAGAGCGCCGAGATCGACCCCGAAGCGCTGCCCGATCTGCCGCCGCTGCTCGATTCGCGCCTGACAAATGCCGGGCACATCGTGGGGACTGCGCCGTACATGTCGCCGGAGCAGTGCAAGAACGCGCCGCTCGATCTGCGCAGCGATGTGTACGCTTTCGGCGCGATTCTCTTCGAGATGCTCACCGGGCGGCGCGTCTTCCGGGCGCGCACCGCCGCCCAGTGGATGGAAGCGCACCTGCACGCCGCGCCGGAGTTCCCGCCGGACGCCGCGCGCATCCCAGCCGACGTGCGCGCCCTGATCTTGCGCTGTCTGGCGAAGAACCGCGAGCAGCGGCCCGCTTCCTGGTCCGCGCTGCGCGACGAGCTGGCGGCGCTGTACGAGATCGCGACCGGGACGCCGCCTGTGCTCGAAGTCAGCCGCGACGCGATGGCCGTGCGCGAGATCATGGACAAAGCGTACAGCCTGTCCGAACTGGGCTATGAGGACGAGGCGCTGAGCAGCTATGACCGCGCGCTGGCGTTGGACCCCGATTCGGCGTGGATTTGGGCGCGCCGGGGTCGCACGCTGCGCGAATTGGAGCGCTACGACGAGGCGCTGGCGGCCTATGACCGCGCCCTGGCGCTGGACCCCGGCTATGGCTGGGCGTGGAGCGGGCGCGCCATCGTGCACGAGCGGCGCGGCGAGCACGAAGACGCGCTGAGCGATTACGACAACGCGGTGCGCTGCCGTCCCAACGACGTGTGGACGCTCTACAACCGGGCCAGTTTGCTGTATCGCATGGGCCGGATTGACGAGGCGCTATCCGGGCTGGACCACGTGCTGCGCCTTGACCCGCGCCACGCACTGGCCCACGAGCGGCGGGGCCGGGCGCTGCACGCGGCGGGGCGTCCACAGGATGCGCTGGCCGCCTTCGATCAGGCGCTCGCGCTGGACCGCAAGCTTGGCGCGGCGTGGCTCGGCAAAGGGCTGGCGCTGCGGGCGCTGAGGCAGCACGCCGAGTCCGCCGCGGCGTTCTGGCAGGCGACGCGCCTTCTGCCCAACGATGTTGCGCCCTGGTTGCGCCACGCCGATGCCCTGATCAGCCTGGGCCAGCATGCCGACGCGCTGCCGTCTATCCAGCAGGCGGCCCGGCTGCGCCCAGCGTACCGGGGCGTGTGGTTACGGCTCGGTTTGGCCTACGCCGAACTGGGGCGGGATACGGAAGCCATCGAAGCCTTCGACCGGGCGCTGGGCCTTGATCATGCCTACGCGCCTGCCCTTTCCGGCAAGGCGGAAGCGTTGGTCCGGCTGGGCCGCCACGCCGAAGCCGCGGCGTGCCTGGAAGCAGCGTGGGCGGCGGCTCCCGATCAGCGCGGCTACGCCTTCCGGCTGGCCGAGGCGCGGGCGCGGGTAGGCGATGCGGCGGGCGGACTGGCGGTCTTGCAGGCGCTGGCCGAGCGAGCGCCGGACGATGCGCCGGTTTGGGTGCGGCTGGGCCGCGCTCACCACGCCGCGAGACAATTTGACTCCGCCCTTGCGGCCTTTGAATCGGTCCTGAGTCACGATCCGGACCACGGCGGGGCGCTGAATGGCAAAGGGCTGGCGCTCGTCGCGCTGGGCCGGCCCGCCGAGGCGCTTGAGACGCTTGAGCGCGCTGTGAAGATCGCCCCGGAGCGCGGCTGGACCTGGTACAATCTGGCCGAGGCGTGGGGCGCGCTGGGCCGCCACGACGACGCGCTGACCGCCCTGGACGAGTGCCTGGCGCGGGAGCCGGAGCGCGTCGAGGCGTGGGCGCGGCGTGGGCAGGTCCTGCGCCGCCTGGGCCGTTACCCGGAAGCGCTGGATGCCTTCGAGCGCGCCCTGCGCCTGGACCCGGCCCATGCGTATGCCCTGAACGGTCGCGGGCTGGTCCTCGACCGGTTGCGGCGGCGCGACGAAGCCATCGCCAGCCTTGAGGCGGCGGTCGAACTGGCTCCGCACGTGGTCTGGTATCGCCGCAACCTGATCGATCCGCTGCTGGCCGGCGGTCAGCGTGAATATGCGCTGCAGGTGTGCGACGAGGCGCTGGACCTGGTGCGCGACGATGTGCGCCAGACGGCGGAGTTCCTGGCGCAACGTGGCCGAATCCTGCGCCACATGAACCGCCACGAGGAAGCCATCGCCGCGTACGACGCCGCGCTGGCCTGCGACCCGGACGCCGCCGACGTGTGGGCGGGGCGCGGCATGGCCTGTGCGGCGCTCGGCAGGCGGGGCGAGGCGTTGGCGGCCTTCGAGAAGGCAGCGCAGCTTGAACCCGAAAACGCCTGGCGCTGGTATCATCAGGGCGAGGCGCTGGTCGAACTGGGCCGCTATCCGGACGCCATCAGCGCGCTGAACCGTGCGCTGGCCCTGGACCCACGCCACCGCCGCGCCAAGCTCAAACGCGACGAGGCGCGCCGTAAGCTCCTGGATGAGCACCAAGGATTGATGCAATGACCCGCCGCGAGAGCATCTCAGCGACGTACATGAGCGGCCCGCTGGATGGCCGCACCCTGACCTGGCCCGTACTGGAAGGCGCAGGCGAACTGGCCATCCAGATCGGCAGGCGTGAAGGCAGCCACATCCTGCTCGACTACGATACGCAGGTGTCGCGTGTGCACGCCCGCGTCGTGTATAACGCGCTGACCGACACGCTGATCCTCGAAGACCTGGGCAGCCGCAACGGCACATTTTACGGCCAGCAGCGCGTCCGCGAGCATGAGCCGGTACAGATTCGGCCCGGCGACTTGTTCCGCGTTGGGCGGACCTGGCT
>JADZBY010000255.1 GCA_020851855.1 Anaerolineae bacterium | reverse complement strand
TCGTTGGCGAAATAGCCCTGGTCGCGCGGATTGGAGAGCGCGGGCAATGTGCCCGGCCCGCCGGGAAAGAGTGGGCGAAGCAGCTCGATGATCTGGTGCGGCGTCGTGATGCGCCCCAACAGCGCCCGGCCCAGCGCGGCGCGGTAATGCTCCGCCGCCTCGTCGAGCCGCCCGGCGCTGATCAGGGCGTGGTACACCTCGATGCGCGGGCGCACGTCGGCCAGCGTGCGAACCGCGTCGCCGCTGACGGTGGGCTGCGCCTCGTAGTAGTAACGGATGCGGGCAAAGATGTCCTCAAGCTCCGCCGCTTCGAGAAAGGCAAAGGCGTAGCCGCGCACGACGGGGTGCAGGTCGTACCGGTCGCGGTCTGCGTCGAGGCGGAGCAGCCCCGCATCGTCAAGCGCCTGGAGCGCCGCTTCCAGCCGGGGCATATCCTGTTGCGCCGCCGCCTCGCGTTCGCGCAATGCGTCCTGATAGGCGTCCCATGCGGCCTTCGCCTGGCTATACCCGGCCTGCCAGCGGCGCGGCTCCGAAGCGCGCGGCGGCAACGGCGGGGCGAGCGGTGACGCGGCGATCAGCGCCTCGGAGCCTACCGGGAAGCGGAACCCGGCGATCTGGTTCAAAGCACGGCGTGGATCGGACGGCAGATTGTCCAGCGCCGCCCGGACCAGCGCCGGACGCCGGAGCATCGGCGCGAACCGGGCGAAATCGCGGCCCACTTCCGCCGCCCAGCGATCCAGGATGCCGTGCGAGCGGCGGCGCGCATCCGCCGCGATGATCCGGAGCAGGAACGGGTGATGATCGGCCAGCGCCGCGACCTGTACAAAGGCTTCCTGGCTGCCGCGCACGTCCAGGCTGGAGAGCAGGCTATGCGCATCGTCCGGGGCAAGCGCGCCGATGTTTAGATTTTGTACGCCGGGGCGTGGGCGGCCATCTGTGTGCTGCAGATCCGCCGGGAACAGCCGTGTGACGACGGCGACCCGCGACGGCGCGCAGCCCGCCAGCTGCACGAGCAGCGCGCCGTGCTCCGGATCGGCGCAGCGACGCGGGCGCGGGTCGCCGCTGGCCGCTTCCTGGGCGACCTTGTCCTCGGTCAGGTACGCCGCGTCCATGCGGTAATACGCGCCGAGCAGCCGTTCGGCGCTGTCCAGCACGATCAAATGCGGGCGGCGGCGCAATTCGGCCAGTAGATCGGCCTGGCAGGCGGCAAGCGGGCGATCATGAAGGCTGTCCGGCTCCGTCCCGGTGACGTAGGCCAGCGTGCGGCGGATGAACGTGTCGGGCGCGGCGTCGCTCTCCGCGAAATCCCACCAGATCAGCCCGGCAAGGTCGGGAATCTGGCCCGGCGCTTCGATGGTGAACCAGCGCCAGACAAGCGCGGTCTTGCCGATGCCGCCGGGGCCATCGAGCACGAGCAGGGGATTGTCGCTGGCGGCCCAGGCGGCCAATGACGAGCGCTCTGCGGCGCGGCCCAGGCACGCGCCGGGCGCGATGGGCGGGTGGGGCACAAACGGCGCAGATGGCGGCGCGCCGCTCGTTTCACTTTGCGAAAGGACATCCATTCTTATCTTTTCTCCGCTGCGATAGGCGCGTCCGGCGCGGCCAAAACACTATTTCGAGAGCCTCAGTATACCGCCAATGCCGCCCCCGCGCAGGAAATGCGGCGGCGCAAAGGCAGAGGCTTTTTCGGCGTGGGCGGCGCTGTCTGTTAAGATCGACCCGCTTTTCACGGAGAGGGATGCTGGTAGGGGGATGGCAGCGTGGGACCGGCAGAAGAGCTGACAGGCAGGGCGCGCGCGGACGCGGTGCGCGACATTTTCACCCGGATTGCGCCGCGTTATGACCTGATGAACCGGGTCATGACGCTCGGCATGGACCGGCGCTGGCGGCGTTACGTGGTGCGTAAGGCGAAACTGCCGCGCGGCGGGCTGCTGCTCGACATCGCCACCGGGACGGGCGACATTGCCTTTGAGGCGCTGCGTCAGGCCGAAGGCGCGCGGGCGGTCGGGGCCGATTTCACGCCCGGCATCATGCAGGTTGGGCGCGCGCGCGATATGCAGGGCCGCATCCGCTGGACCGCCGCCGACGCGCTGCACCTGCCCTTTCCGGACGCGACATTTGACGCGGTGACGCACGGCTTTCTGATGCGCAACGTGATCGACATCCCCGCCGCGCTGGCCGAACAGATGCGCGTGCTCAAACCAGGGGGCTGGATGGTGTCGCTGGACACCACACCGCCGCCGCCGAACCTGCTCCAGCCAGCGCTGACCTTTTACATGACGCGGATCGTGCCGCTGATGGGCGCGCTGCTCACCGGCCACCGCGACGCCTACACGTACCTGCCCAATTCCACGCTCGGCTTCAAATCCGCCGACGCGCTGCGGGACGAGATCACGCGGGCCGGTTTCGAGGCGGCGGGTTACCAGCGCTTCATGTTCAACACGGTGGCCGTGCATTGGGGCCGCAAGCCGGGGTAGGCCGGGTGTGAGCGCATCGCGACGCGCTCCTACATGCCGCCCGTATCTTCGATGAGGGGCGTCTTGTTACCCTTCTGCATCGGCACGCCGTGACGATACGCCGCCGCCGCGATGGCGTGGGTGGAGACGGGCAGCGTCAGCACCGCGAACAGGGCCAGCGCGACCAGCTTCAGCCCCGCCGAGGGCATGATCAATGCCGCGCCGACGAGCAGCCCACACAGCCCCATCGTGGCGACCTTGCCCGATGCGTGCAGGCGGCAGTACACGTCCGGCATCCG
>JADZBY010000254.1 GCA_020851855.1 Anaerolineae bacterium | reverse complement strand
GAGAGGGGAGATCGGGGCGATTTTCAGCGCCGCGCCACCCGCTCGAACGGCCCGACGTAACCGGTTGGGGCCTGCACGCCAGCGGCTACCTCGCGCGCCCGGCTGATGAACGCGGTCAATTCCATGTTCAGGTCGCTGCTCTTCTTCACGATGAACAAAAAGCCCTGGTCGCGCGGGCTGAACACATAGCGGCTCAGGCGGCGACGCATCTCTTTTTCCGGCAGCGGGTAGTCCGTGACCAGCGCTTCGAGCGCCGTTTCTTTGAGCAAGGGCTTGAGGATATTCCGGTCGCGGCCTTTCAAGTCTTCTTTCTTATACAGCCCGCTCACCTTCACCGGCTTGAGCGTATTGAAGCGCGCATAAGCCACCGCAACGCGCCCCGACGCCGTGCTGATGAGCAGATAATCGGGCTGGCACTGCACGAATGCTCGCCGAATCTCGTATTGCGCCGCCAGCCAGAGCAGCACGCCCGCGCCGATAGCGCCCAGGCCGAGCAAGGATAGCTGTTGATAGGTGATGAACATGTTCTGAGGCCGCAGCTCTCCGATGAACAGGGGGAGCTGTGCCAGAAGCCCGACGACGAAGAGCAGCACGCCCACCGGACGGTAGCGCCGCGCCGCCTGCCGGTAGACCAGCAGAGGGTAGCGCTTGCCTGTCGTAACGTCTGGCGGCGCTTCAGATTGTGGATCGGGCGACGTGGAGAGAGAGGATGTGCGCGCCATCATGATCGTCCCCTTTTTGAAGAGTGCCCTGGCGCAAAATGTACAACCTTCGGGGCCTTTGGCGCAAGCAGGAACGGCAGCTGCAGGTGGCAGAGGGCTAAGGTGTCAAACAGGGTAGCTTGCCACCGCATCAGGTCCGCCCGGCGCTGGTGGATTCTGAGGTATTCATGCGGATCGTCTGGCGCGCCCGGCGCTGATGGACTTTCAGAAATGAGCGCGGATCATCGGACGCGCCCGGCGCTGAAGCGACCGGGCTGAGTCTACAAAGCCCTGACGGGCTAGAATCTGCCGTCAGCCCGAAGGGCTTCGTAGGTTCATCAGCCCTGTGCTTTAGCGCGGGGCGGCTTGTGGTCAATTCTGCCGTGTCTGCACTGCCTCGGCCTCTTTCCCCGATTTGACAATCCGACCCTTGCCGCCTAAAATCCTCAAATCCTCAGTAAAGGCTGTGAGAATCTGTAGGAATCTGGAGATTTGAGCCTATGCAGCTCGAGATGGAGCGCGTGAACGCCCCGGCCCAAGCCCCGGCAGTGCGGGAAACCGCCGCCGAAGACGCGGAATCCACCTGGACGAACCTGTCGCTGGCCCGCAACGTGAAACTGGGCATGTTCCACATCGGCTCGTCGCTGGCCGATGTGCTGGCCAACGGGGTGTGGAACCGAATCATGATCCGCGAGCTGGGCATGGCCGCCACGCCGGTGGCGCTGCTGCTGGCGCTGCGCTATTTCCTCGCCCCACTCTCGATTTGGGTCGGCCACCTGTCCGATACGCGGCCCCGGTTCGGCTTCAAGCGGCTGCCGTATGTCTGGGGCGGGCGCTTCGCGATGGTGCTCAGCTACTTCCTGCTCGGCGCAAGCACGCTGGAACTGGCGAAGGCGGACGCGGGCAACAGTGCGGCGGGCTGGGTAGGCGTGATCGCCTCGCTGGTGGTGTTCAGCATCGGCTCCACGTTCTCCGGCACGACGTTCCTCTCGCTGCTCTATGACCGCGCGCCCAAATCGCAGCGCACGCGCGCCGTGGGCGTGGTGTGGTTCTTCCTGGTGCTCGGCTTTGCCGTGGCAGGCGTGCTTTACAGCCGCCTCTTGCCCGAATTTACGCGCGATGGCTTCCTGGCGCTGTTCTTGAGTGCGCCGCTGGTCATGGCCGGCTTGTGGTTCTTTTCCGTGGTCGGGGAAGAGCGCCGCTCGGCCCCGGCGGTGGGTGCAGGGGCGGTAGAAAAGCCCCCGGCGCGGCCCTTTTTGGTCGAGTTCAGGGCGGTGTGGGCCAGCAAGCAAGCGCGCCTGTTCTTCCTGTTCCTGGGCATGACGACGCTGTTCTTCTACATGCAGGACGTGATCCTGGAGCCGTTCGCGGCCACGGTGTTCGAGATGCCGCTGGCCACGACGAACCGCTTTTCGGCCTACTGGGGGTCATTGGCGCTGGCGGGCATCATCGTCAGCCTGATCCTGGCGCGCCGCTTTCCGAAGCGGGTGAATAACATGGCGCTCGCCCGCTGGAGCGTGCTGGTGCTGATCGTCGCCTTCGCCATCTTCTTCATCTCGGCGGCGGCTCAGGTGCGCGCGCTGGTCACCATCGGGCTGGTGGTGATGGGCATCGGGCTGGGCATGTGGACGGTCGGGCCGCTGGGGCTGATGATGGACATGACGCGCGCCTGGGGAGCGGGCCTCTATCTGGCGCTGTGGACGGTCGCATCGACCATCGCGCGCGGCGTGGGCGTGACGGGCGGCGGCGTGCTGCTGGACCTCGCATTGCACCTGACCGGCGGGCAGCAGGCCGTCTCTTACGCGCTGGTGTTCCTGGTGCAGATGGCGGGCTTCGTCGGGGCGTGGTTCGTCTTGCGCCCGATCAGCGTACAGAAATTCGAACAGGAAGCGCCCGAACCGGAGACGATCATCGCGGCGGCGATGGATTGAGGCGGTTGTCGCGCCTATCGCGGATGAGGCAGGATTCATCCTGGCCAAAGGCGCGCAGCACGCCCTCGGCGGTCAGCGCGTCGAAGCCGGGCACAACGAGGTGCGCGCGCTGCACGAAGCGGTCGCCGAGGCCCACCGTCCAGAAGCCGCCGGCGAGCGCCGCCTCGATGCCCGCCGCGCCGTCTTCGAATACGACGGCCTGGGACGGCTTCAGGCCAAGCTGATCGGCCACCCACAGGAAGATGTCGGGCGCGGGCTTGTGGACGGGCACGCTGTTGCCGTCTCCGATGGCCACGAAGTGATCGGCCAGCCCGACCTGCCGGAGCACGCGCCGCGCGTTCACACTGGCCGAGCCGACGCCCAGCCGCAGCCCGGCGGCGCGCGCCTCATCAAGAAAGCGCGTGACGCCGGGCAGACGGTCGTGATGCGCCAACTGGTCCACATAACCGAGGAAATAATGCGCCTTGCGCGCCAGCAACGACTGGCGGGCCGAATCATCATAGGGCAGCCCGTTCAGGATCACGTCCAGCGCCGCCACACGGGGTATTCCGCGCAGCCGGTCGCTGATCTCGTGGTCAAACGGGATGCCCTCTTCGGCGCACACCTGCTGCCAGCTGAGAAAGTGCAGCTCCTGGGTGTCGGTCAGCACACCGTCCAGGTCGAAGATGAAGCCTTTGATGGCCGTGTTGTGATGAGTGTCGTTGTTCCGCACGCGCATCCGTCAGTGTGAAGTGAACTCTTATATGGGTGGATTTCGGTGTATACCCGGCCCTCACTCCCCCAGCCCCTCTCGCCCTCTGGGAGAGAGGGGACATGCAGGCGCTCCCTGCGTTCCTGGCCCCTCGCCATGAGGGAGAGGGGTTGGGGTGAGGGTCTACGCCGGACAACGCAGGCATTGTCCCTACGGTAGGGACGAGGCCTGCCTCGTCCGTTCGCGCCGCCTCGTCCGCATTGGTATTCTTCAGCCCCTCGCCATGAGGGAGAGGGGTTGGGGTGAGGGTTTCTTCACCCGCTTCCCACCTTGCGTAAGATGACCCGGTCGCCCGCGCCGGTGTCCGCGCGGATGAGGCCCGGCTGCACGTCCACGATGTGCAGCGAGAGCACATAGGTCATGTTCTGCGGCAGGTCGGCGTCTTCGATGTCCATCCGAATCTGCGAGATGCCCTGGATGACCAGATTGCCGCTCAGGAATTGCCACGTACCGCGCACCGACATATCGACCTTGACGCCCTGGTGCAGCGAGCTGATCTCGCCCTGCATCCCGCCGTCTGCCTCAAACAGGTATTCCGCCGTGCCGTCCACATCCGAGACGACGTTCAGAAACTCGCCCTGCCACAGTCCAGGCAGCCACTGATCGATCTCCAATGTCGAGAGTATCGGGTTCACGATGGTCTCCGAAAAGCCGAGCATGTTCAGAAGTTCCACCAGCCCGGCGTCGTAGTTGGCGCGGCTGATGTCGATTTCGGCGGCGCTGTCCAGCTTGTCGCGCAGCGCCTTCGTCAAGAGCGTGGTCTGGCGCTGGGCGCGGATGATGCGCTGCCCGGTGTGGATGGCGTGATCGATCTGGCCCAGCACGTCGGGCGCGATGATGGCGGTGGGCGAGAGCAGCAGGACGAACGCATCCGCCGCGCCGATGGCGTCGCGGACGTCCTGCGCGTAGCGCCGCATGTCCACCTGGACGCCGGGCGGCGGCGGCTGATCGACCCACACGTCGATGCCCCGTTTTAACAGGTCGAGCGCCAGCTTACTGGCAGTGTGTGAGTCGCTCGGCGCGTGACACACGAATACCTTCATCGGCGAGCCGCCCTTCTTTCTCCCGGACCGATAGCTATCTCAAATCCATATGAATTCGACGTTTGGAGCGCTGAAGCACAGTATACTACTCTCTAAGCTCAACCATGCTGTTTTTTCGATCATCTACTCATCGTCACGCTCGTGCTCTTCATTTACAAGGTGAGACTCGGCCATGGACTCAGTAGCAGAACGGCCTGCCGGACTGGAGATCACCACTCAGCTCCGGGCAGAGCGCCTCGACACCCTCTGGAAATTCACCCTGATCATCGCGGTCCTCATCGTGCTCTTCGCCTTCTCGCTGGGTCTGTCCATGCTGCGCACACAGGCCATGCTCCAACTCGTCGTGGCGGGCGTGGTGGTCATGGTCGGCTGCCTGGGCGCACAGCGCTTCCTGAACCGCAAGCGCTACGAAGCCGCCGTGTGGTCCTACGCGCTCAGCCTGCTGATGGCCATCGCTTTTTTCATGTTCTCGCCGGGCGCAAAAGGCCCGGAAGAGGGGCGGCTGCTGGCGTTTGCCTATCCGGTGCTCATCCTCACCGTGGGCCTGCTGCTGCCGGTGCAGTCGGTGATCGTCGCCCTGGCGCTGTCCATCGCCGCCACGCTGATCGTGCCCAGCATCGGCATGTACTTCACCGTCACGGTGGCGCAGGTATTGGCCATCGTGCTCATGGGCATCGCAGCGGGCATCGCCTCTCAGACGTCGGGCGAGGTGTACGGCATCGCGCAGTGGGCGCTGGAGAGCTACACCAAAGAGCGCGCCCTCAAGGACAAGCTCTTCGACAGCCAGGAAGAATTGAACCGCAGCTACATCCGCCAGAAAGTGCTGGCCGACGACCTGCAAAAGACGAACATCGAGCTGGAAGCTGCGCGCGCTGCCGCGCTGGAAGCCAAGAATTTCCGCGGCCAGTTTCTCGCGAACATGAGCCACGAATTGCGCACGCCGCTCAACGCCGTCATCGGCTTCAGCGAGACGATGCTCAACTTTCCGATGATGTACGATGGCCAGGAATTGCCGCCCGCCTACAAGACCGACCTGACGCAGATCTACAACAGCGGCAAGCACCTGCTCCAACTGATCAACGACATCCTCGACCTGTCCAAAGTGGACGCCGGGCGGTTGGAGATGGAGATCGAAGCCGTCGATCTCGACCCGATCTTCAAGGGTGTGCTGTCCACCGCCATCGGCCTGGTGGGGGACAAGCCGATCAAGATCAAACGCGACGCGCCGGAAGGCCTGCCGCAGGTCCGGGGCGACTCGCTGCGCATCCGGCAGGTAATCCTGAACCTGCTGAGCAACGCGGCCAAATTCACCGACAAGGGCATGATCACCGTCGGCGCGGCGGCCCAGGACGACGGTCATGTGCGCATCTGGGTGCAGGATACCGGCATCGGCATCCCCGCCGAAGACATGGCCAGCATCTTCGAAGAGTTCCGGCAGGGCGCGAGTGGACGCCGCAAGGGGCGCGCCGGGTCCGGCCTGGGGCTGGCCATCTCCCGGCAGTTGTTGAATCTGATGGGCGGCCAAATCTGGGTCGAAAGCCGGCTGAACGCGGGCAGCACGTTCTATTTCACCCTGCCCGTTTTCGCTGACGCTGCCCCGGCGCAAGCGGCGCAGGCGGCGCAGGCTGCCCCGGCGGCGCAATCCAATCAGGCGTAAAGTTTACGAGGGGATGGCGATGCGGATCGCTTACGTCGAAGACAATGCAACCAACCAGGCGCTCGTGGAGCGAGTCGCGCGCATGACGCAGCACGTGATCGTGCCCTACACCGAGGGCGAAGTGGCGCTCGACGCGCTTCGGAGCGAGCCGTTTGACATGATCATGATGGATATCGAGCTGGCGGGCAAAGTAAACGGCCTGGACGTGGTGCGCGCCCTGCGTGAGGCGGGGATCACCACCCCGATCATCGCCGTCACGGCGTATGCCATGAAGGGCGACCGCGACCGCTGCCTGGACGCCGGCTGCAACGACTACCTGCCCAAGCCGATCCCGATCAAGGACCTGCTCGACCTGCTCAGCCGTTATGACGCGAAGCTGAAGGCTGCCGCCGCGCCGCTGGAAGTCGCCGCGCCCGCTTCCGCTCCTGTGGCGGAAGCCGCGCCGGGGCCAGCGCCCGCGCCGCCGGATGTCCCGGTCACGCCGCCCGTCGAACCTGTGGCGGCGACCACGCCCGCGCCTGCGCCCCCATCAGCGCCGGAGCCGACGCCGGTCGCTGAGGCTGCGCCTGTGTCCGCGCCGGTTGCTGCCGAACCGCCTGCCGCGATCACTCCCTGACGAGCCGTCCACGATGGCCGAGAGCGCTTCTTCCACGCCCGCGCCTGTGCCCGGAACGCCGGAATCCAAACCGGAGCCGGTCCAGGCGCGCCACGCTATCGTCATCGATGACGAGCCGGCCAACCGTGACTTCCTGGAGCGGCTGATGGGGCTGGCGGGCTTCGTCGTGACGGGCGCTGGCACGGCGGAAGAGGCGCTGCGCAAGATCGCGGCCATGCCCCGCCTTGCGTTGGCCCTCGTGGACCAGGAATTGCCGGACGTGCGCGGCGTGGACCTGATTCACACCCTGCGCACCGGCCACGCGGGCGCGCTGCTGGTCATGGCCACCATGCACGACGGGCGCGACCTGATCGAAGAGGCGTTCGCGGCGGGCGTGGATGTGTACCTGGTCAAGCCGCACGGCTTCATGGAGTTGTTCAAGCGCCTCAAGGAGTCGGCTTCGGATATGGGCGCGTTGCGGCGGCTGATCATCGACCAGTACGGCCCGCGCCCGTTCAAAGGCTCCGGTCCGCTGACCGCGCCGGGCACAACGTAGGGAGTTGCCTCACCCCTGGCCCCTCTCCACCGGCGACGGGGTCCCCTCTGGGGTGTCGCCGGTAGAGAGGGGAACCACGCAGAAATGTTCTGGTTACCTTTTCCAACGTTGATTATCAGGGTGAGACACGGATCGTGATTGCGGGCGCGTCGTGACGCGCCCCTACACCGTGCGGCGTTGTGCGGGTGGATCATGATGGCGGGCGCGTCACGACGCGCCCCTACACGATGCCGCGTTGTGCGGGTGGATCATGACGGCGGGCGCGTCACGACGCGCCCCTACACCGTGCGCTGCTGTAGGGGCGGCTCGCGAGCCGCCCGAAAACCGGACCCAGCCCCATCGCCTGAACGTCATGCGGGTTGCGGGTGAGGTCTGCTAGCTCCCATCCGCCTGCAAGCGCCCTTCCAGCCACGGCACGCCAAAGGCAAAGAGCAGCCGCCCGGCCTCGGCAAGGGCGTTGGCCAGGCTGTATGGGCTGTTGACAGTGAACGTCCACCAGTGATCCGGCCCGTCGAGCACCGGAGTCGCGAAATCGTCCCAGAGCAGCGCGGCGAGCGTGCGTTCGTCGCGCGGACGCGCGTCCGGGCCGGCCTGGCGTACGAGGTTGATCCGGAAGCGCGACGGGCCGCTGGCGTAATGGAGCGCCTGGAACTCGACGAGCGCCGTCACGTCGCCGGGAAGCGCGCGCGCGTAGCGGTACAGGCCGCGCATGTGGTGCATCGGGTTGGGTTGGAGCGCGTAGCCTGCCGCCGTGAAGGCCGTCCCCATCACGTGATCGAGCATCGCGCCGAACGCCTGCTGCGGCGTCTGTGGAGTCTGGTCCTGGCTCATGAGCGCGAGTATACAGCAAAACTACTACGTCACCTCCCCCACCCCAACCCCTCCCCCATAAAGAGGGAGGGGCTTCCCGAGCCGGGTTTTCCCTTCCCCTCTTGATGGGGGGAAGGGCAGGGTTAGGGGGGCTTTTCTGGTTGAGGTACTACAGCAGCGCGGGCTGGAAGCCATTGCCCTCTTTCACCTGCCGGGCGAGCATGAGGATGTCGTAGGCGCTCTGTTTGGCGCTGACCGTCTCCGCGCCGAGCATCTCCGCGATCTCGTCCACGCGCGCCTTGTCGTTGAGCGGATTGATCAGGGCCACGGTGCGTTCGCCGCGCAGCTCTTTCGTCACCCGGAAGTGCGCGTCGGCAAAGCCCGCCAGATGGGCGAGATGCGTCACGCACAGGACCTGATGCCGCCCGGAAAGCTGCCACAATTTCTGCCCGACGGTGCTGCCCACGCGCCCGCCGATGCCCTGGTCGATCTCGTCAAAGATGAGCGTCGGCGTGGGATCGGCCCGCGAGAGCACCGTTTTGAGCGCGAGCATGATGCGCGCCGTCTCGCCGCCCGACGCCACCTTGACCAGCGGGCGGAGCGGCTCGCCCCGGTTGGCGGCCAGCAGGAACTCGACGCGGTCAATGCCGGTCGCATCGAAGCGCAGCCGCCGGTCGCCCACGAACGCGCCGTGTGAGTCCTCGATCTGCTCGATCAAAACGCTGAAGCGCGTGCCTTCCATGCGCAGGTCGCCCAGCTCCACCTCGATGGCGCGCGCCATCTGATCGGCAGCGGTCACGCGCGCCGCGCTGATCTTTTGCCCGGCCTCGCCAATGCGCCGCAACAGCGTTTCTTCGGCGGCGCGCAATTCGGCCAGCCGCTCTTCGCTGTGCGTGATCTTGTCCAATTCCTGCTGGGCTTTTTCGGCAAATTCCAGCACCGCCGGGATGTCGCCGCCGTACTTTTTCTTGAGCCGGTTGAGCGCGTCGAGCCGGTCCTCGATCTCGTTCAGCCGCGCCGAGTCTGGCTCAAGGTTCTCGTGATAATGGCGCAGGCTGCGCGCGATCTCTTCGGCCTGCACGACGAGCGTTTCGGCCAGCGCCGCGTTGTCTTCGAGCGCGGTATCAAGCTTGGCGGCTTTGCCCAGCGCCGCGCTGAGCTGGTTGAGCATGTCGATCACAGTGAAGGTGTCCGGCTCTTCGGAATCGAGCAGGCGCAGCGACTCCGCCGCAAGCTCTGCGAGGTGCTCGGCGTTAGAAAGGCGCGTGCTCTCTTCCTGAAGCGGCTCTTCTTCCCCGATCTTGGGCGCGACGGCGCGAATCTCTTGAATCTGGTAGTTGAGCATGTCGATGCGCCGCGCGATGGCCGCCTCGTCCTGCTCAAGCTGCCCGATCTCGCGCCGCAGGGCCGTTAGCTCGCCCACCAACGCGGCGAGCGCCGCCCGCTGCGATTCCAGCCCGGCGTAGCGGTCCAAGAGGTGCAGGTGTTCCTGCTGGCGCAACAGGGAGAGGTGGTCGCTCTGGCCATGAATGTCGACGAGTTGCTGGCCGATGTCGCGGTAGAACTGCAAGCTGACGGTGGTCCCGTTCAGGCGGCACACGTTGCGGCCATTGGAGCGTAATTCGCGGGTCAGGGTCACCTCGTCGGGCGCTTGCATCTCGATGCCTTCGCGCTCCAATGTCTCGCGCACTGGCGTCTGAAGGCTGGCCGGGAGCCGGAACACGCCTTCCACGACGGCTTTGTCCTGCCCGGCGCGGATGAAGGTCGAGTCGGCGCGCCCGCCAAGCATCATGTCCACGGCGTCAATCATGATCGACTTGCCCGCGCCTGTTTCACCCGTGATCACGTTGAATCCGGCGGCGAATTGAATATCAAGCCGGTCGATGATCGCGAAATTCTGGATACGCAACTCGCTCAACATGCAGACCATTCCTACCATAGCTTGTTTGAAACCCTCACCCCCGGCCCCGGGGGCGAGGGTCAGCCTTTCTCATCACTTCCCAGAGGGCGTTACGAACGTCGAGCGGCGGATACCGCCCAGAGCGAGAGGGCAACGCCCTGATCTCACCCCCGACTCCTCGCTACGCGGTGCTCCGCGTGGAGAGGCGGTCAGAGGGTGAGGTTCAGCGTTCATAACCACCTCTACACCCGCACCCGGCCCACCGCGGTGATGATGCTCAGGATGGCAAAGGCGACCGGGGCGAGAAACAGCGAAAAGAACGCATCGCCCAGCGCCGAGCCGGCATCGATGCCATAGGCACGGTAGCGCTCCACCTCGTTGGCGAAGAGCACGAAGTCGTTGATGGCGGGCAGGTTGCCGATCAGCACGCCCAGCAGGATGCCCACGCCCACCAGCAGCGGCACGTACCGCCCACGCCGCCGCCCGGTCGCCCGCCACACCAGTTCTCCGATGGCGGCTCCGGCGGGCAGGCCGAATAGGATGGCCAGAAACAGCATTTTGCCCAGCACGAAGCCGAGTGGGATGCTCAGGCCCAGCGCGATGGCGAAAGCGACGAGATTGTCGCGCGGCGTGGCTTTGTAAAAGGCGTCCTGGTGCTGGTTAACGCACTCCCGGCACTTATAGCCCACCGGCGTGGGCACGGCGCAGCGCACGCACATGTACCGTCCACAGCGGCTACAACGCAGCCCGGTTTCGACGTCCGGGTGCACCGCGCAATACGTTTTTTCGTCGCCGTCCACGGCGGTTGGGGCGATGGGTTGCGATTCCGGGGCGGTCATGATGGCTTTCTCACAGTCCGGCGTGGCTCGCGGGCCTGTTGCGCTCGCGCGGGAAGGCGCGGCTCCATCCGGTCGAGCAGCGAGCGGTAGAAGTAGTTGCGGTCGCGCAGCCGGATGAAACGGCTGGTGAGCTTGCTGGCCGACACGACGATCTCATCGCCGGAGTGCAACTCGGTGAGCGTCTCGCCGTCCACGGTCAGCACCGCATCCGAGGCGAGCAGGTCCGAGACGACGATCTCCACGGTTGCGCCTTCGTCCAGGACGAGCGGGCGATCCAGGCTCAGGTGCGGCGCGACGGGCACGACCAGGATATTGCCCAGCGTGGGCGGCAGAATCGGCCCACCCACCGCCAGCGCATAGGCCGTCGAGCCGGTGGGCGTGGCGATGATCAGCCCGTCGGCGTTGTAGTCGGTCGTCCAGCCGCCGTCGATGTACATTTCCAGCAGAATCGCCTTCGCCGCCAGCCCACGCCCGACCACGACATCGTTCAGGGCGTCTTCCACACACAACCGCGTTTCGCCGCGCCAGGCCTCGGCGGTGATCATCATCCGTTCTTCGGTCCAATAGTCGCCTGCGAGCAGGCCATCCAGCGCCGTCTCCCACTCCGCGAGGCTGGTTTCGGTCAAAAAGCCCAGGTGGCCGGCGTTGATGCCCAGCACCGGCACGCCCGCGCGGGCACACACGCGCGCCGCCCGCAGCATTGCGCCATCGCCGCCGATGGCCACGATCAGATCGGAGTCGGCCACCCGCGCGGCGATGGACGCCGCATCCCAGACGGCCTCGCACCACGCCTCGACGCCGCGCGCCCGAAGGCTGTGCGCCACATCGGAGCACACCGCCCCGGTGTCGGGCCGCAAGGGATGCCCCAGAATGCCCGCGCGTTTGATCATGAGCGCTCCTGTCCAGCTTGCCGTACACGTGCTTCAGGCTGATTATAACGTAGGGCGCGCGCGGCCCGACAGGCAAATCCGCCTTAATCATAGTACACCTGTTCTATTCTGGCAAGGGGGTGAGGCGTTTTCCTCTGCCTGCCCCGCCTGGCGGCGCGCACCAAGTCCGTATACCATTGGCCGAAGGACACACGGCGCGCCCTGGTGCGCCGCACGCACAGCCGAGGTGAGGCGATGAAGAAGCAGCCGCTCGTTCCGGAATTTGGCAAGAAGGTCAGACTCAGCGATTTCGATCCCGGCTACACGGGCAAATTCAAAGACAAAGACGAGGCCGCCGCCGAGATGGAAGCCATGCTCGCCCGCCTCGATGCGCTTCAGGAGCGGCTGTACGCCGAAAACCAGCGCGCGCTGCTCATCGTCTTTCAGGGCATGGATACGTCCGGCAAGGACGGCGCGATCCGCCACGTGTTCAGCAGCATGGACCCGCAAGGCGTGCGCGTGGCGACTTTCAAGCAGCCCAGCGCCGAAGAACTGGCCCACGATTTCCTGTGGCGCATCCACAAGCAGACGCCGTCAAAGGGCATGGTCACCATCTTCAACCGCTCGCACTACGAGGATGTGCTCGTCGTGCGCGTGCATCACCTCGTCCCGCACGAGGTCTGGCAAGAACGGTACGACCATATCAACGCCTTCGAAGAGCTTCTGACCGAGCACGGCGTGACGATCCTCAAGTTCTTCCTGCACATCTCGAAGGACGAGCAAAAAGAACGCCTCGAAGCGCGCCGCGACACGCCCGAAAAGCAGTGGAAGTTCGCGCTGGGCGACCTGGAAGAGCGCAAGCACTGGGATGAGTACGTGGCGGCCTATGAAGAGGCGCTGACCCGCTGCAACACGGAGCGCGCGCCGTGGCATATCGTGCCCGCCAACCGGAAGTGGTATCGCAACTACGCCATCAGCCACACCGTGCTCAAGGCGCTGGAGCGGCTCAACCCGCAGTTCCCGAAGCCGGTCGATAATCTCGCGGGCATCGTCGTGCCGGAGTAGGACAGGGAAGACTAACCCTCACTCCCCCGGCCCCTCTCTCCCTCATGGCGAGAGGGGAGAAAGACGAGGCGCAGCCTGTGGTTTTCAGCCCCTCGCCCTGCGGGAGAGGGGTTGGGGTGAGGGTTTCCTGGCGGTTCAGCCTTCCGACCCAGAGGGGAGAAAGACGAGGCGCAGCCTGTGGTTTTCAGCCCCTCGCCCTGCGGGAGAGGGGTTGGGATGAGGGTTTCCTGGCGGTTCAGTCTTCCGACCCAGAGGGGAGAAAGACGAAGCGCGACTTGTGGTTATTAGCCCCTCGCCCTGCGGGAGAGGGGTTGGGGTGAGGGTTTCCTGGCGGTTCAGTCTTCCGACCCAGAGGGGAGAAAGACGAAGCGCGACCTGTGGTTTTCAGCCCCTCGCCCTGCGGGAGAGGGGTTGGGGTGAGGGTTTCCTGGCGGTTCAGCCTTCCGACCCAGAGGGGAGAAAGACGAAGCGCGACTTGTGGTTATTAGCCCCTCGCCCTGCGGGAGAGGGGTTGGGGTGAGGGTTACCCTGCCCTACTCGTCAAACAGCGGCGTCCAGCCCACGACGCGGCGGGCGCGGTAGTTGCACACGAATTTGAGGCCCGCCTCGTAAGCCAGCCGCCCGGCCAGCCCGAAATCCTGGGCGATGCTGTCCGGGTGGTGCGCGTCGCTGCCGAGCGTCAGGCGTTGCCCGCCCATCGCCGCGTACCAGCGCAGCGCGTCGCGCGTGGGGTGCATCTGCCTGACCGGCAGCCGCGCGCCCTTCGTATTGATCTCCACGGTGATGCCCTGCGTGATGCACGCTTCCCAGACCGGGCGGATCACGTCCTCGTAGGCGCGCGCGTCAAAATCGCCGTAGACCTCATAGCCGAGCCGCTTGGGCAAATCGACATGGGCCAGAATGTCGAAGCCGCCGTGGTTGATCATGCGGACCATCTCGCGGAAGTAATCGCCATACGCCTTGTGCGGTGGGCGGGCGCGGAAGTAGTTGACGCTGAACAAACTCTCGTTGCCGATCCAGTGCAGGCTGCCCAGCACCACGTCATAGGGGAAGCGCGAGAGAACCGGCGCGACGCGGTCCCAGAAGCGGTGCGGCTCGCCAACTTCCACGCCGGCCAGGATGCGCAGCCGAGGAAAGGCGCGGCGGCAGGCATCAATATCAGAAAAGTAACGGTCGGCGCGGTACATCCCGACATCCAGGTCGAGCATGTGGCTGTTGAAGTGGTCGGTGAAGGCGATTTCCACGACGCCCATCGCGGCGGCGCGCTCGCACATCACCATCATCGGGATTTTGCAGTCGAGGCTGTTGTCGGTATGGACGTGATAGTCAATCAAGGCGAAGCGTGTCCTCAGCATCCGGAATCGTGGCAGCGTTTGGCAACGCGCCGCCCATCATACCACGTCCCAGGCG
>JADZBY010000253.1 GCA_020851855.1 Anaerolineae bacterium | reverse complement strand
GTCAAAGGGATCATGCAGCGTTCCACGCCGGTGCAGCGCGGCGCACGCCGTCGCCCAGCGGGCCAGGTCGGCGGCAAACTGGCCGAAGACCGGCGCAATCGCGCGCGCATACTCCGCCGCCGCCCCGTCGTAGAAGCGCCGCACGGTATCGGGCGGCGGGCCGGGATCAGCCATCCAGGAACCGGAACAAGCGCTCCGGGAGTTGGGCCAGCGTCTCGCGCCGGATGTGGTACAGCGTCACGTTGCGGTGCTGCTCTTCCCCGACCAGGTTGCTTTCCTTGAGCAGCTTGAGGTGGCGCGACACCGCCGAGGCCGTGATTCCGGTGCGCTGAGCGATGCTCTTGCCGTGTAAGCGGCCATCATGGGTGGCGATCAGGCGCAGAATCTCCAGCCGCGTTTTGTCCGCCAGCGCCTTGAGGATCAGCGTGGCTTCTTCCTGTGCGCCTTCGACCGACTGCCGCCGCTCTTCGCTATACAGCGGGTCAAAGAGCACCGTCATGTTCCCGTAGCCGTAGAAGCGAATGGCCGGCGACGGCAGCAGATAGACCGGGACCATGATGATCTCGCGGACAGGCACGCCCGGCGGCACATCGGGCGGCAGTTGGGCGCGGCCTGTCGTCTTGGCCAGCAAGCCCGCACCGCCTTCCCGTTCTAAGAGGCGGCGTTTATCGGCCATCCCCGACTCCCAGATGGAGAAAAACCCTTCAATCTCCCGCGCGAAGAAACGCTCCCAGGTCGCTTCCCAGGCGGCGAGCAGGCGCATCCGGAAGCCGGGCAGATCGTCCAGGATGGGGGCGAACATGCGCGCGTTCCAGCCCAGGTTGACGCCGATCAGGTCGAGCGTTTGCCGCAAGCTGTCCGGCTGGTCGATCAGATCGACCATTTCCGCCGGGGCAATGACGCGCCCGGTGAGATAGAACAGAAACTCCGCTTCGGGAAGGCGGCGCACATAATCAAAGAAGCCGCGAACGTCGTTGTGGTCGGCGTAATCGACGGGAAGCTCGATGTAAATATCGCCTTCATTGAAATTTTGATAAAGGAACGTCAGCTCCGCCAGAAGCGGTCCGGCCAGTTCGGTGCGGGCGCGCTCGGCCCAGGATACCTGCCAGCTCGTGGGCCGAAAAAGCGACTTCAGGCCGATGACCAGCTCATACACCGCCGAGGTCTGGAACCGCACTATCTGCCGGAGCGGATCGAGGGTGTCGATGATTTGCACGGGCATACAAGGAATCCCTGTGAAAGTTGTATATGTACATTTATCAACGATACCAGAGATTGAGCGAGTACGCAATTGAGCAATTCGTGAAATATGTGACCGACAGAAGAGCAAATTCGGCGCACGCGAAAGAACGAAGGGGAACTTGAGGGACGATTACTGCGCGCCTGTCGGGGAAGAGGGCGCGTCGGGCAGGGCATTTGCCCGGAAGCGAAGCCGGAATGAAAAAGGGAGCCGGACCGGTGGGCCAGACTCCCCTTTAAAAATCGACGTCGCCGCCGGCTAGCTCGACATAGTGCCGCCAGGCGTCCGGGCCACTGCCCACGGCAATGACCAGGTAGCTTGTGCGCGGTGTGCGCGGCTCCCAGCGCAGCTTCATGCCCGCCTCTGTCGGCGTGCGGTCGCCTTTGCGGTGGTTGCAGGCATAACACGCACACGCCGTATTGGTCCAGTTATCACGCCCCCCGCGCGACTTGGGCATGATGTGGTCGACGGTGAAGTCGGCCTTGCCCAGCGGGCGGCTACGGGACACGTCACCCGGATGCACGCCGCAATACACGCACGTGTAGTTATCCCGCACCAGCACGCCCTTGCGGCTCCAGTGGGCTTTGCGGCGCGGCACGTTGATATAGCGGCGCAACGCGATCACCGACGGCACGGGAAACGTGCTGCTCACCGTGTGGAGCACACGCCCCGATTGTTCGATGACCACCGCCTTTTCCGCGAGGATCAGGTTGATCGCTCGCGCGATGGAAATGACAGCCAGCGGCTCCCAGCTGCTGCCATTGAGCAGAAGTACACGCCCTTGCAACGAGGTATCCTCCCAGATGTCCAGGCCGAGGACGATGATGCAGCATCGCCACCCGCGCGGGAGGGCGACGGGCAATCATCCCGACGGGCCGCCGGGATACGTATGTTCTAGGCATCCTAGCAGATTATAGGAGATTTTTCCGCCGGAATCCAGACCTTTCCGCCAAAACGTGCTATTGCAAAAGAATTTGAGCATAATTCACCGCTCGCGAGTCCGTCGCGCCTTGAGTACACTGGCGACATGATCACCATCCTGCGACGAACAGGCGGCGCGCTGGCTGCACGGCGCACGCGGCGCTTGTACCATGTGTTCCTGTGCACGGCGCTGCTCATGGCGGCGCTCGCCCCAGGCGCTTCTACGGCGCAGCCCGCGCCGCAGGACATCCCGCCGCACCTGGGCTACGGCGTGCATTTCGGCCCAAACACCAACGTCAGCCCGGCGCGCGTCAACGAACTGGGCATGGACTGGGTCAAAATCTACGAGCTGGGGCAGGTGGGCCTGTTTCCCGGCAGGCGCATCCTGTTGCGGGTAGATGTGGCTTGGCCGGACAACTGGTCGCAGTTTCGCGCCGACTTCACGCAGCGCATCCGGGCCATCGCCGGGACAAGCGTCGAGGCGGTCGAGATTCACAACGAGCCGAATCTGCGCCATGAATGGGGCGGGCGCACACCAAACGCCTGGCAGTACACCCAACTTCTGCGCGTCACGTACACGATCACGAAATCTATCGCGCCGCGCCTGATCGTGGTGTCCGGCGGCCTGGCCCCGACCGTCACCACGCCTGACCGGAGCGCGATCAGCGACCTGGAATACGCCGAAGAGATGTTCGCCAACGGCGCAGGCCAGTGGTTCGATGCGTTCGGTTACCATCCCTACGGCTACAACCTGCCGCCCGAAGCCGATCCGTTCCAGTCACAGCCGCTCGTCTTCCGCCGCACGGAACGCATCCGCGCCCTGATGGAAGAATATGGCATCCAGAAGCAAATCTGGATGACGGAGTTCGGCTGGATGCGCGATCCGGGCGAAGAGGGCGTGATGTGCAGCGACAACGATCCGAGCTTTCACGGGTTCGCCTGGATGCGCGTC
Organism: Anaerolineae bacterium; assembly: GCA_020851855.1. Taxonomy (GTDB): domain Bacteria; phylum Chloroflexota; class Anaerolineae; order Aggregatilineales; family UBA2796; genus JADZBY01. The sequence continues at coordinate 10,661 of JADZBY010000253.1, read as the reverse complement.
TCTGGCGAAGCGCAGGCGGATTACCTGGTGCGGGCGTTTCAGTACGCGCATGAGAACTGGCCGTGGGCCGGGCCGATGTTCGTCTGGAATATGAACTGGCAGCAGATGAACTGGATCGAGCCGTGCAACCACATGCGCTGGTTCAGCCTGCTGCGGCCTAGCGGCGAGCCAACGCTCGCCTTTCGCCGCCTGGCCGGCATGACGCACTACCGCAGCGACTACCTGCCCCGCCTGACGCTGGCCGCCGATCCGCTGGCCGGGCAGGTGTCGCTGCTGTGCCCGGAACGCCAGCTGCTCGGCGCGTTCAGCGTGGAGAATCTCGGCTACCCGATGACGCTGGAAGTGAGCATCCAGCCGGTGAACCTGGGCGGCGGCGCGCCATTCATCGAGGTGGAGCCGGCGCGCGCGCGCGTCGGGCAGAAGGTGCAGGTCTTCGTCAATCCGGAAGGGTTGACGCTCGTGCCGGGGCAATACCCGCTGTACGTCAACGTGCGCGCCACGGTGAACGGGCAGCCCCTATCCCTGACCGTGCAGGGCAGCGTTACCGTCTGGCATGACGAGTTCGGCTGCTGAGTCAGCCGCCGGAGTCAGGTGGCCGACTCCGTCAAAGCGTGCGCCGCATCGGGCGGCAAGCCGGGGAGCCGCACCGTGAACGTCGTGCCAGCGCCCTGCACGCTATTCAGGTCAATCGTGCCGCCGTGCAGCGTGACGATGTCCCGCGTGATGGTCAGGCCCAGGCCCGTGCCGCGCACCGTGCCCACGTTCACGCGGAAAAACGGCTCGAAGATCTGCGGTTGAAGCGCGGGCGGGATGCCGATGCCCGTGTCGCGCACCCAGAGCAGGATGTCGCGCTTGCCGTCCGACTCGTCTATCGCCAACCCGACAAGCACCTCGCCGCCTTCGGGCGTGTAGTTGATCGCGTTGGTCACCAGGTTGGTGATCACCTGCACAATGCGCGACGCATCGACGTTGGCCACGACGGGATGCTCTGGCATCTGGCAAGCTAGGCGCAGCCCACGTTTTTCCGCGTGTGGGTGTTGCAGGGTGACCACGTCCTTCACCAGGTTTTGCAAGATGATCGGTTCGCGCTGCAACACCAGGACTCCCCGCTCAAAGCGCGACACGTCCAGCAGATCATCGACAAGGTCCTGCATCCGTTCGGCCACCTGGTTGAGCATGGCGACGTGTTCTTCGAGGTGCTGTGGCTGGCGCGCCAGCAAGTACAGCCGCATCTTGAGGTTGGTGATCGGCGTGCGCAGTTCGTGTGATGCGTTGGCGATGAAGCGGTCTTTTTGCTCTTGAAGGCGCTTTTCCTGGCTGATGTCGCGCAGGACGCACAGAATCTCCAGGATTCCGTCTGTCCCGGCCCGGACGCGGATCAGTGCGGCGTGAACGTCGAAGGTCGAACCGTCCTTGCGGCGCATCACGATCTCTTTCTGGACGATGCCACTCGCGGCCATACGGGTCAGCGCTTCCTGAAGCGCCGCCTGCGTCGTCGGGTGGTGCTGCGCCACGAAAACGGAGAATGGGAAGTTTTCCAACGGCGTGTCGTCCGCGCGGTAACCGAGCATGTCCCACAGCGCATGGTTGGCAAACCGGGAGCGCCACGACACGTTCGTTATGTCCACTTCGCCGTAAATGACGGCTTCCGTCATCGATTCGAGGATGGCATTGAGCTGCGCACGCTCGGCCTCCAGAGTCGCCGTGCGCTCGCGAACGCGCTCTTCAAGCTCGGATGTGTGCCGCATGATGCGCTCGTAGAGGCGCACGTTGTCAATCGCCGCCGCCGCACGCTCGGCAAAGGCTTCCAGGATGCGCCGGTCCCGGTCGCTGAACGCCGCGTATTCTTCGCTCTGAAGGTCCAGCACGCCGATGACATCCGTCGCCGTCAGCAGGGGGATAGCAAGCTCCGAGCGGGTGCGCGGGTCGCCGGGGTTATACAGGCTGTTCGGCCCGGCATCCGGCACGAAAATCCCCTTGCCCTGCCAGATGGCCTCGGCAATGGCCGTCCGTTGCTCAAGCCGGCTGGCGCTGGGCAGGTGCGGCGCGTAGCCGCCCGCCCGCGCCAGCTCGACCAGCTGGTAATTTTCGTCGAGGACCAGGACCCGGCAATCCATCGTTGGAAATTCGCGCGCTACGGCTTCGACGACGCGGCGGCTCATATCGGCCAGGCTCAGCGTGTCCACGAAGGACAGCGATAAGAAGCTCGTGGCACGGTTGAGAAAAGCCAATTCGTCCGCATCGCGCCGCACCACGGCGTACAGCTGCGCATTCTGGAGCGCACTGGCCGCCTGGCCGGCAATCGCCTGAAGCCGCTCGACGTGATCCGTGCTGAAAAAGCCCGGTGTGGCGCTATCGAGGTTCAGGAAGCCGATGATCTTGCCATAGGCGCGAATGGGCACGCCCAGATACGAGCGAATCCAGCCAGATTCCGGCACAGGGAACCAATCCGGGGACTCTCGCACATCCGGGATGAGCAGCGGCTCGCCGGTCGCGATCATGGTCGAGAGGGTGGGGATGGTGAGCGAGAAACGGAGCGGGGTGTAATGGTCGCCCAGCGTAAAGGCATGTCGCCCGCTGGTGTACACCACACGGCCTTCGCGCCCCTCAATGAGGATGATCGTCGCCGCCTCGGACGGCACGACACGATCCACGCTCTCCACAATGCAGCGCATCACCTCGTTGGTGTCCAAGGAGCTGTTCAGCGCGGATGCTGTGTCGCGCAGGGCCTCGGCCAGCGCGCGCTGCTCCCGTTCCGCCACTTCCGCCTTGTAACGCTCGGTGATGTCCACGCCGACGAGCATCCCCCCCACGATCTGCTCTCGACCGTCCCGCAGCGGCACGTAGCGCAGCTCGAACACCGTCTGCCTGGCCGGCCCGGCGTGGAGCACAGCGCTCAGCGTCTCGCCGGCCAGCGCGCGCTGGCAGTTTTCGAGCACGTCGAGCGCGTGAGGGTACGCCTTGCCAAAAGCCTCGCCGAGCAGCTGTCCGGGTGTGACGGGCGCATCTCCAAAGAGGGCGTCCAACGAGCGCCCGCCCGTGAGGGTAACGCGCCCTTCGGTGTTGAAGGCGATGAGCATGATCGGCGCATTGGCCACCACCACCCGGAAACGCTGATCGCTCTCTTCAAGCGCCTGCTGCCGTTCTTTACGGTCCAGGCCGCTGGCGAAGATCTCCGTAGCCAGCCGGAACAGCGTCACATCCTCTGGCGACCAGTACGGCAAGTCGTGGATCGAAGCCAGGGCGAACGCGCCGATGGCCTGTGTGCCCACGACCAGCGGCAAGACGAGCAGCGCGCGCAGCCCAACTACGGCCACGCTCGCCAGTTGCGGGATGTCCTTCGCCGACGCGACCACATCCGGGATGAAGAGCGGTTGCAGTGCACGCAGCGGCGCGAGCAGCCAGGCCATCAATTCTTCAGACGCTTCACCGAGCGCCATCGCCTCGGACACGGGTATGTCGCCCGGAGCCTGCCATTCGTGCGTGATGCGGACCACATCGCCCTCGAAGCGCCCGATGACACAATGCGTCGCGCCCAGGTAATGCCCGATGTCGGCCAGCGCTTGCGCGATGGCGGCATCGACCTCGCCCGGCGACAGGCGGATGAACTTCGCGGAGATGCTCGCGATGAGCCGCTCAAACTCGATCTGGCGCTGGAAGCGCGTGGTAGCCACCCGCCGCTCGGTCACGTCGTTCTGAAGCTCGACAAAACGCGCAAGCTTCCCGTTTTCATCGTACACCGGCGTGATGCGCAGCTCGTTCCAGAACGTCGTGCCGTCTTTGCGATAGTTGAGGATTTCTCCGGCAAAGGGCTGTTCTGTGTCCAGGGCGCGGTGCAGGGCCTCCCTCACCTCGGGGTCGGTGTCCTTGCCTTCGAGAAGGTCCAGGCCCTGCCCCATCACCTCTTCGGGCGCATAGCCGGTGATCGTGGTGAACGCCGGATTGACGTAGGTGACTGGACGGCTGGGCCGGTTCGGGTCGGTCAGCACGACGCCAATGTGCAGGTTCTCCAGGGCGACCGCAAACTGATAACTTTCCAGGATAGCCTGGCGCAGCGAAATTTCCGCCTGCTTGAAGTCGGAAATGTCGTGCAGCGTCATGACCACGTCGCTGATCTGCGAGCCGCTGGCCTCGTCAAGGACGGGCGTCAGGATGATCTCAAACCAGCGGCGGTGGGGTTGTCCGCCGTGCTCCACGACGCGCCGAACCGGCTTCCTGTCTTCGATGCAGGCGATGAAATCGGCGTCCAGCCCCATGCCGTAAGCCGCGACCGGCTCGATGTCATGCCACGTCCGCCCGACAATCTGCGACGGATCATCGAGGCCGAGCAGGCGCGCCGCCCTGGGGCTGGCATATGTGCACACACAATTCCGGTCGAAGACGAAAAAATGATCCGGCGTGCCGGCCAGAATCGCGTCCTGCAGGCGGCTCATGCGTTCCAGCCGCGCTGCCAGCGGCGGCGGTTCGCTGCTCGCCCGCCGGAGATGGGACGCTTCCGCCGCCGCGCGCACCGTGGCCTCGACAAGCCGTTCAGAGAGCTGATCGGCGGGTAGATAATCGTCGGCGTCGCCGGAGAGGATGAGGCGGCGCGCTTCTTCTTCCATCGCCGGGGCAGTGATGAGGATCAGGCTGGCTTGTGTGGCGGCGCGGGCGACGAGGACGGGGGCGAGCGTTTCCGGACTGGCGAGGCAGGTTACCAGGGCGTCCGGCGGCGCGATCCAGGCTGGATCGTCTGCATCGCCCAACGTGCGAATCGTGTAGCGGGCACGAAAAGAACTGGCCAGCGCGTCGCGAATGCGCGCATCGACATCCATCGGCAGGCCAGCCAGTACAACTTGGAAAGGGCCGGTGTCTGGTAACATCAGATGACGTAGCCTACTTCCAGCACAGTGAGCGAACATCCCTACAACACCCGCTCACCATTGTACCGTGAGGTCGCCTGTCATCCGATCATGACTTTATATCAACACTTGTCATCTAAACAGCCGACCTCACTCGCTACCGTGCGCGGGCGTTGCAGGGGAATCCAGCCCAAGTATGGCCAGCACTTCGTCCAGGCGGGACAGATCGCCCACAACACGGCGACGCGGCAGCGGCGACTCGCGGACCAGCGTGGGGGTGGCGAGGATATGCTCTTGCTCGGCAGCCTGGGGCTGTTCGAGGATATCGATGATCTCCAGGCAGCTTGCGTCAGCATCGAGGCGCACACAGATGGCGGTGGCAGTCTGGATGGCCCGCTCGGCGCGCGACGTTTGACCCGTGACGAATAACCTCAGCGCCAGATCGTTTATCATCGCACGTCGCCGCTCCACGGGGAGAGAGGGCGCGTCCGTCGCGCCCTCTCCCGGCAATGACTGATCAGTTCAGTGAACCGCGCTGAGGCGCTCGATGGTGGCCTCGATCAGGTCCACGGCGCTGCGCAGGGTGGCCGTATCGAAGGCGAAGCGCGCGCCCGCCGTCTCGTACAGCCTGGGCAGCGCCGCGACGCCGCCCAGGGCCAGCGCCTTGCGGTAACGGGCCACTGCGCCCGCCTGATCCTCGAGCGAGCCGCGCCACACCTGGGCCGCACCGAGCTGCGCCAGCCCGTATTCGACGTAGTAGAACGGAATCTGGTGGATGTGCAGCTTACGATGCCAGCCGGTGCGCAGTTCCTCGTCCAACCCGCTCCAATCCATGCCGCGCATGAAGCGGCCCCAAAGTTCGGCCCACTTGGCATCGCAGGCCGCCGGATCGTGCGCCGCCGCGATGTTGTTGTAGACCCAGTGCTGGAAGGCATCCACGACGGCCATGTACGGCCAGAAGGTGATCATGCCTTCCAGGTGCTCGATGCGCGCCCGCGCCGCGTCGGTCTCGTTGTAGTAGCCGCCGTAGTTTTGCGTCAGGTACGGCGCGGCGAGCAGCTCCATGCCCATCGAGGCCACTTCCGCGAACTCAATCGGCGTGTCGTGCTGCTGGGCATAGGGCAGCGGCGCCGACTCGAACACGTGGAAAGCGTGCCCGGCCTCGTGGAGCAGCGTCTGCACGTCGTCGTGCAGGCCGACGGCGTTCATGAAGATGAAGGGGCGCTTCTGGACGGGGAACGACGTGCAGAATCCACCCGGCGCTTTGTTCTTGCGGCTGCCCAGGTCCAGCAGTCCCTCGCGGCGCATGGTGGTGAAATAGCCGCCCAGCGCCGGATCGACGTGCTGGAAGATGGCCTCGGTGGTGCGCTCCATTTCCTCGACGGACTGGTACGGGTGCAGCGGCTCGCGGCCCAGCGGATCGAGCACGATGGACGACGGATGCGTCGGATCGACGTTCAGGTCCCACGGGCGCAGCGTCGACACGCCAAGCTGCTGGCGGCGGCGCTCGTACAGGCGCTCGGCGGCGGGCACAACCGCCTCTTCGATAGCCCGGTGGAAGCTCAGGCAATCTTCCGGCGTATAGTCAAAGCGGCCCATCTGCTTCCAGCGGAAGGGGATGTAGCTGTCGTAGCCCGCGTTGCGCGCCATCTGCAGCCGCACGTCCAGGAACTTGCCCCACAACTCGTTGATGCGCTCGCGGTCGGCCAGAAAGCGCTGGTGGGCGGCGCGCCACGCTTTTTCACGCTCGGCGCGGTCCGGATTCTGGCCCTCGGTCTGGAGTGCAGGCAGCGGCTTTTCTTCGCCCTTCCAATTCACGGTCATGCCGCCGGTGATCTTGTCGAACTGCACGCCCAGTTTGCGCTCTTCGACCATGAGCGGCAGGTTGGCTTCGCGGAAGATCTCCGCCTCAACGCGCATGTTGCGCAGCGGAATCTCGAAACCATCCGGCTGAAGCCCGCTGGCGAGCAGTTTCTCTTTTAGCTCCTGGTCCGCGACCTGCAGGGCGGGCAAGACATGTTCGGAGAAGGCCAGGAAGCGCTTCTCGGCGTCTTCGTCCGTGGTGTCCTGCGATGTGGCCAGATTCAGGCGCGAGAACACCTCACCGGCTAACTCGGCGATGCGAGTCCAGTCGGCAAGCCAGGCGGAGACATTGTCTGCATTAAGGGGCCGGTCAATCAGGTCCTGGAAGTAGGGCTGGTACTGTTCAGCGCTCCAGTCCTGCACCTGCTGGGCCGACTTCGGTAATGACTCGAACATCGATGCGACTCCTTACAATCCGCACAGCGCTCTGGAGCGAGCGCGAGGCATTGGTCATGGCGCACAAGTGTGCCACAAAGCGCCGCGATTTTCGAGCGGATCATGCGGTACGAGCGAAACGCCGGCATGGCATGTCAGCATCACCGCCGGAATTGCGCTATGATGAACGGACAGACACGAACGCACGGTATTCGCCTGCCTAACGTTTGCTCAGCGATTCGTGAGCGCAGTGAAGCGTCGGTCCGGGCAGGGCTATAATGGCGCTGGACAATGCAGCCAACCGAATCGGGATAAGGGCGTTGGTGAGGGGTGTGACGAACAAAGGGCGGCTCTCCCAGGTCGAGCAGCGCATCGCCCAACTGGTTGAGGGCGGTTTTGCGCGCCTGTTCGCGGACCGCTTGCAGCCGCGCGAAGTGGCCGTACGGCTGGCGCGCGCCATGGACGACACCGCCGAGCCGTCGCCCGATGGCCCGATTGCGCCGGATGCGTACCTCGTGTATCTGAACCCGGATGATCTGGATGCCCTGCTCGCCGCGCACCCGGACCTCGACCGGCGCTTGGCCGAAGGGCTGGTAGAAATCGCCACGCGGGCGGGGTTGCGCCTCGTCCAGACGCCCACCGTCGCCATCCGCCCCGACCCGGACCTGCCGCCGCACAGCGTCATGGTCGAGGCCTACCATACGCGCAGCGAAGGCCCGCCCACCTCGGTCATGGAAGCCGTGCGCGACGAGGACGCCGAGCCGCCGAGCGCCCCGGCCCGGCCTCGTAATGCGCACCTCGTGCTGCGCGGCATGGACTATATCCCGCTCGACAAGCCCATTGTGACCATCGGGCGGCGCGCCGACAACCACATCGTCATCGACGATCCGCGCGTCTCGCGGGCGCACGCGCAGCTTCGCATCCGTTTTTCGCGCTACGTGGTGTACGATCTGAACAGCAAAGGCGGCACATACGTCAACGGTCACCGGGTCAGCGAGTGCATCTTGCGGCCCGGCGATGTGATCTCGCTGGCCGGCGTGCCGCTCGTATACCTGGAAGACGACGAGAGCGCGACGGGCCTTCCCCCCGCGCCGTCAGATACGCAGATCGGCCCGCCCCCGCGCACCGGACCCGGACGCTGACATGGACTCTGCCGTACTGTTGCTCGTACTGCGCGCCGCCGCCGGGCTTCTGCTGCTCGCCTTTGTGGCTGCCGTGTTGATCATGATGTGGCGCGACTTCCGCATGATCACCAACGAGGTCGAGACGCGCAAAATCCCGCGTGGGCGGCTCGTCGTCGTCTCTGCGCGCGGCACGGCGACGCCAATGCCGGGCGAAGTCTTCCCCCTTCTGCCGCTCAACAGCCTGGGGCGTGGCCCGACGAACTCGATCATCCTTCACGACAGCTTCGCCAGCAACGAGCACGCCCTGCTCACCATGCGCGGTGGGCAGTGGTGGTTGGAAGACCGGGGCAGCAGCAACGGCACGCTTCTAAACGGCTACGCCATCGAAGGCCCGGTCGTCGTCAGCTCCGGCGATGTGATCGGTCTGGGGCAGCTTGAGCTGAAACTTGAGTTAGAATAGCGTCTCCTGCACGTGCCGGTGAAACAGTGTTGAGTAGAGGATGAGCGGTGGAGCTTCGCAGTGCGAGTCTGACGGTGGCGGAATACTTCGCCGGCATCGGCCTTGTACGGATGGGGCTGGAGCCGGGCGGGTGGAACGTCATCTTCTCAAACGACATCTCACCCAAGAAGCATCGGCTGTATCGCGGTTTTTTCCCTGACAAAAGTGACCATTACGTGGTAGGCGACATATTCGCCATCTCACCACAATCCGTGCCACAAACCCTTTTGGCGACCTGTTCGTTTCCTTGTATCGACCTTTCCCTTGCCGGAAACATGAGCGGACTGACCGGCGCACATTCGAGCGCCTTCTGGGGCTTTGTCCGTATCCTGAAGGCGCAGGCGGAAGTCGCGCCCCCGCTCGTGTTGGTCGAGAATGTACACGGGTGGCTGCACTCGAACCGGGGCGCTGACTTCAGGATCACGGTTCAGGCGCTTAATGAGCTGGGCTACGTCTGCGATGTGTTTGCCCTTGACGCTTTGCGGTTTACCCCGCAGAGCCGCCCGCGCATCTTTCTTGTTGGGGCCAAGAACACGGGCAAAGACCTCTCCCCGGCTGAAATCCTCAGCCGGTCAAAAGCGCTACTCCCGGACGCTTTGAGACGTTCCGTTCTGATGAACCTGGACCTGCATTGGTCTGCCCTCGGTATACCAGAACCACCGCCCCTTATGACCGGAAGCTTGTCCGTGATCGTGGAAGATATGCCGGAAGCCGACGAGCGCTGGTGGCCTGAAGAAGAGGTAGAGCGCCATTTGCAGATGATGGAGCGGGCGCATTTGGAGCGCGTCAGGGCGCTAGTGGATAGCCCCTCGTTCACTTACCGCACCTTCTATCGCCGGATTCGTGGTGGACTCCAGCGCGCCGAGGTGCGTCAGGACGATATTGCAGGCTGCCTTCGTACGGCGATCGGGGGAAGCGGCAAGCAATTTCTCATTCGGGCCGGGCATGGGCGGGTTCGTATGCGGACGATGACCGCCCGCGAGTACGCCAGGCTCCAGGGCGTGCCAGATGCATTCCCTATTGTCCGAAACGGCATCGAGGCCCTCACCGGGTTTGGCGATGCCGTGTGTGTTCCTGCAATCACCTGGATCGCCACGAATGTGCTGAATCCTCTTGCCAGGACCTATCTTGCTCGGCAGGCCTGACGTTCGAGTGTCTATGCCGGATAATCTGCGGCCCGAAGACAGGCAGAAAACGATGCGCGCGGTCAAGAGCAGGCGCACCGGCCTCGAACGCCGTCTGTTCGCTATGCTGGCAGGCATGCGTCTCCGCGGGTGGCGGACGAACGTGGACCGTCTCCCCGGCAAGCCGGACGTCGTTTTCGAGACGATGAAAGTCGCCGTATTTGCTGACGGCTGCTTCTGGCATGGCTGTCCTTATTGTCAACGCCCGATGCCAGCCACAAATCCCGATTACTGGAAGCGCAAGATAGCTCGAAACATCGCCCAGGCATCGGCGGTCAACCAGTGCCTTGAGAGCGCCGGATGGCGCGTCGTCCGCGTATGGGAACATGAACTGAGAACGGCTTCAGACCGCGAAATAGTCCGGAAGCGTATCGCCTCTGCGCTCAACAGGGAGAGAGCCTTTTGAACGAGCAAGATGCGCACCTTGCGCAGGACAGCCTGGAGCGCCTTCGCCGATGGCTTCGATCTTGTACGCGCAAGGGCAAAATCGCCAGGAATACAGTTGCCGTCGGAATGGTGGTCCTGGATCGCCTGCGTGAGACCTGCCCGGTGTCGGGAGAAGAAGCATTCACCGCGGGCGGTGAGTTGAAGGGAGCCAGATCAGGGTTAGCGGCGGTGCTCGAAAAGTATGGCGTGCCTGGCGCTTATTTGAAAGAAGCGACTACACGGCAGTCGCACCAGGATGCGCGCAGGCTACTCGATGAGCTTGAATGGGGCAACGGCTTATCTCGGATGTCGTCAAGCGGCAGGGACGAAGCCATACGAGGCATGATCG
>JADZBY010000252.1 GCA_020851855.1 Anaerolineae bacterium | reverse complement strand
TGCGCCGTCGTGGCCGGCTGGTTCGCGCTGAACGGGCGGCGGCGCGGGCTTCAGATCGGGGCCTTGCTGCTGGCCGGGCTGTCCTTCACCCTCTGGGGAGCCATCCCGGCGCTGTGGCAGGACATCCTGAGCTTTCGCTTCTTCCTCGTGCCGGTCATGGCCCCGTTTGTCGCGTTGGCCGCCCTGGATGCGCTGCGGCCTGGCGAGCGCGCGTGGGCCGAGCGGCGCGCGCTGGTCCGCGTCGTGGGCGGCATTTTCGCGTTGACGCTCGTCCTGCAAAGCTTCGCCTGGGGGCATATGATGACGGCGCTGCGCGATGTGACGACCGCCAGCGCGGCGGCCTGCCTGCCCACGCCGCGAACCGCCGAGGCTCTTCCACCCGAGGCCGGGCCACGCCTGGATTGGCTGTGGTCGAGCCGCGCCAGCCAGACCGGCGCGCTGGACTGGGTCTATTTTACGCCGATCAACCACTGGTCGATCACCTCGCTGGCGTTCCTCGTGCAGGGCAATGCGCCACGGACGCTCGTCTTGCCCGGCGATGGCTGCGCCACGGCGGACTTTGGCGCGGGATTGCCGCTCGCGCCGTGGGAAGTGCGCTCGTGGAACGCCCGTCACTTCGATTTTGAGCCGCTGCGCGCCCGGCTGGCCCGCTGAGGCGCATAACAAACTCATCTCTGGCGCTACGACGGCGTGCAGGGCATCCCGTTTGTTGGAACCGTCTGCAAGGCAGTATCATAGGGCGTGATGGATTCGATAGACTCGCATTCTGGTTGGCCGCACGCCAAAAAACCGCCGCAACGGTGCGTTTTCTGTGAAACGAATCCGCGTCATTTGCGGTTAGACTCTGAGAAGAGCGCCAGACTCCGATTTCTTCATTGCGACCTGGCGTTCGGGCGTTGAAAAAGGATGCACTCATGCGCGCACTAAGAAGGCTCGCCGCTTTCGGCCTCATCGTTCTTCTCCTGGCCGTGACGTTTGACACACGCGCCCAGGAACAACCGGCCTGTCCTGATCTGGTGGCAAGGGCGCTGGCCCTGACCAGTGAGCGCTGCCTTGACCTGGGGCGCGACGAGGTGTGTTACGGCAATATCAAGCTCACCCTCGATCCGCGCGAGGGCGTTGACCAGGCGAGCATCCAGTTCGAGCAGCCCGGCGACCGCATCGCGCTGGCGTCGGTGGCAAGCCTGAAACTCGGCGCGCTCGATGAGCAGTCCGACGAGTGGGGCGTGGCCTACATGCGCATGCGCGCCAACCTGCCCGATGTGGCGGGTGGGCAATTCGTGACCATGCTCATGTTCGGGGATACCGAAATCCGGGATGCCTCGGTGGAACTGTCCGAAGCGCGTGGGCAGGACTATGCCCCGATGCAGGCCTTTTACTTCCGCACCGGCGTGGGCGGCGGCCAGAGCGGCATCCTCGACGCCTGCCGGGGCTTGCCGACCGACGGCGTGTTGATCCAGACGCCCAAAGGCGCGGGGGAAATCCAGCTTGTGGCCAACGAGGTGGACCTCACGCTTGGCTCCACCGTGCTGCTCGAAGCGCCGGGCCAGCCGGAGACGCTGGGCGACCTGCAAACGCCCACCGGCTTCGAAGAAGGGGACTCCGAGTTCCCGCAGATGACGATCACCACCTTTGAAGGCGGCGCGGAAGTCGGCGCGCTGGGGCAAACGCAGTTCGTCGGGCCGGGGCAGCAGGTTACCGTGCCGCTCGACCAGGACTCGCGGCCATCCGGGCCGCCGAATAACCCGCAGTACACCGGCCTGAACCAGTACCAGGGCTTGACCGACCTGATCACGGGCGCGGGCGATGAAAACCTGATCGACATGCGCGACCCGGACCCAACGGCGACGCTTGAGCCATCGGCCACGCCGACGGCCAGCCCGATTCCACCCAGCCCCATCCCGCCGACGCGCGTTCCGGCCACCGCCGCGCCCACTGCAACCTACACGCCCGTCCCACCGCCGCCGCCCGCGCCCACCGCCGTACCCACGAGCATTTTCGCCGTGGCGGGCGATGGCCAGAGTGTGCCTGCGGGCGGCGCATCCGGCCAGCTTGGCGCGAAAGTCGTGGACGCCAACGGCAACCCGGTCGGTTACGTGACGGTGCACTTTGAAATCTTCAGCTTCTCGGAAGGACCGAGCGCGGTGTTCACCGGCACGGGCAGCACGACCGAAAACGTGATCACCCAGGCCGACGGCATCGCCTATTCGTCGCCGCTGCAGGTTGGCGGCGGCACAGGGCCGATTGAGATCAGCGCGAACGAGACGTATTTTGGCTTCGCGACCACGTTCACCGTTAATGTCGTGCCCGGCTCACCGTCTCAGGTGGAAGGGTGGTATGGCGACGGGCAGTCCGCGCTGGTGGGCACGGACTTCGGCCAGCCGTTGGCGGTGTGGGTCGGCGATGCCTTTGGCAACGGCGTGCCCGGCGTCGTCGTGAACTTCACTGCGCCCGGCAGCGGCCCAAGCGGCTCGTTTGCGGGCAGCGGCACGAATACGATCAGCGTTCCCACGGATGGCAGCGGTATGGCCACGACGCCGACCTTCACCGCGAACACCGAAGCGGGACAGTACACCGTCACCGCCGACGCGCCGGGCCTGGGCAGCGTCAATTTCACGCTGGAAAACCTGTCCGATCAGGCGTGGACCATCGTTCCGGAAGGCGGCGGTGGGCAGGCGGCGACGGTCGGCGCGGGCTATGCAAGCTCGCTGCGCGTCTCGGTGCGGGATCAATATGGCAATCTGGCGACCGGCGCGGCGGTGACGTTCAGCGCGCCGGGCAGCGGGCCGAGCGCCGTTTTCAGCGGCAGCG
>JADZBY010000251.1 GCA_020851855.1 Anaerolineae bacterium | reverse complement strand
TGCCCATGTACATGGAGCTATTCAAGCTGCGGCTGATCAATACGCCCTGGGCCTTCATCCTGCCCGGCGCTTTCGCCCCATTCGCCGTGTACCTGACCTTCACGTACTACCGCACGGTCATGCACAAGGACCTGGTTGACGCGGCAAAGGTGGACGGCTGCAACGACCTGCAATTGTTCTGGCACATGGGCCTGCCGCTGGCCAAGAATCTGGTGGCCATGCTCTTATTCAACCAGTTCGCCGCGCTGTGGAACAACTTCTTCGCGGCGTCTCTGTTCCTGGACCGGGACCAGCTAAAAACGCTGCCCGTCGGCATCTGGGTCATCGCCCAGCAGACGGGCGCGCTCAATCCGACGCCATCCGCCTATGGCAAAGCGCTGCTCTTCCGCCCGGACCTGGCGCTGATCAGCGTCATCACCGTGCTGCCCGTCGTCGTGGTCTTCCTGTTTTCGGTGCGCTTTATCGTGCGCTCCGCGACGGCTGGAGCCATTCAGGGCGAGTAGCCCGCACTGGGGATTATCCGTACACACCGAGGACAGCATGGCAACCTTCTTCTGGAAAGGCGTGATGCCCGCCACACTCTGCCCGTTTCGCGACGACGATTCGGTCGATGAAGAGGGCCTACACGCTTACGCGCAGTACCTTGCGTCGGTTCCGGGCATCACCGCCCTGGTCTGCAACGGGCACACCGGGGAAGTGATGTCTCTGCGCCACCGTGAGCGGGCCGAGGTGACGCGCATCATCGCCACGGCGGTTGGCAAGCGGGTGCGGGTCATCGCCGGCGTGTGCGCCGAGGGCAGCGACGACGCCATCGATCAGGCGCTGGCCGCTAAAGAAGCGGGCGCGGACGCCGTCATGCTCATGCCGCCGCATCACTGGCTGCGTTTTGGCCGCACCACCGATACGGCGCTGGGTTTCTTCCAGGACGTTGCCGAGGGCGCAAAGATCGATATCGTCGTGCACCAGTACCCGGCCTGGACGAAGGCGAGCTACAGCCTGAAAGAGATGCTGGAGCTTGTGAAACTGCCCGACGTGGTGTGCATCAAGATGGGCACGCGCGACATGGCGCGCTGGGGCCACGACTACCGCTCTCTGAAGGCGGCGGCCCCGCACGTCGGCATTGTGAGCTGCCACGACGAGTACCTGCTGGCGACGCTGCTCGACGGCTGTGACGGCGCGCTGGTGGGCTTTGCCGGGTTTGTGCCAGAGCTGATCGTGGCGCTGACCGAGGCGGCGCTGCGCGGCGATCTTGTGGCGGCCTATCAGGCCCAGACGCACATCCGCCCGCTGGCCCAGATCGTGTATCGCTTTGGCGAGCCGTCGAGCGACGCGCACCAGCGCATGAAGTGCGCTATGACCCTGATGGGCCGTTTCCCTTCCATGCGGATGCGCCGCCCGATCCGCCCGCTGGCCGAGGCGGAGATCGAGCGCATTCGCGGCGAACTGGCCGAAACCGGCCTGCTGACCGTGCGGTGATGGGCTGTGACCATGCACATTCGGGGGCTTTTTGTCGGTTGTGGCGAGATCGCCAGGGTTATGATCGACCGGCTGGCGGCTGCCCCGTGGTTTGTGCCTGCCGGCCTCGTTGATGTGAGCGCCGCCGCCCTGGAGATGGCTGGCGAAACGCTGGCGCTTGGCCCGCAGTTGCGATTCACCGACCTCGACGCCGCACTGACTGCCTGTAGCGCCGACGCCGTCATCATCAACACGCCTGCCGAGCTTCACGTCGGTCAGGCGAAGGCGGCGCTGCTGGCCGGAAAGCACGTCCTGGTCGCCAAGCCCATCGGGGAGCGCTTCGCCCAGGCGGCGGCGCTCGTACAGCTTGCCGGCGTCCGGAACCTGCGCCTCGACGTGGCCGAGCAGATGCGCTATCACCGCCACTACCGCGCCCTGAGCGCCTTCATCGGCTCCGGCGCGCTCGGCAGGGTGCAGGGGATGCACTTCCTGAACAGCAAACCGCGCCCGCGCGTCGGCAACCTGACTCGCATGGCGCAGCCCGCCATCCTGGAGATGGCAAGCCACCACTTTGACCTGTTCATGGCGCTCTTTCCAGGCCAGCCGCCGGAGTGGATCATGATCGATGGCTTCCAGCCGGCGTGGTCCAAATATGCCGGCCCGTGTATGTTGAACGGGCTGCTGCGGCTGGCGGGCGGCCTGCATGTCCTGTATCACGCCGGGTATTCGAGCCGGGCGAGCTGCTACGAGCTTCGTCTGGAAGGCGAGCGCGGCGCGCTGCGCTGCCGGGGCCTGCACATGTCCCGGCCTGAGATGAGCTACGAATGGGCCGCGCCCGGCGGCGACTTTGCGCCCATCGACCTGGAGAGCGCCGCGCCGCCCGGTGAAGCATGGTCGCTCATGCTGGACGCCTGGGCGCGCGCCCTGTCCGGCGGGGACGGGGATAACATCCCGTTTTCCGGCGAAAACAACCTGAAAGTGATGGCGCTCATGGATGCGGCTATTCAGTCCGTCGAAAGCGGGCAGCCGTGCGCCGTGGCGAGCAGCGCCGCGTACCGCCCTGCCTTCCAGCAGGGCAGCGAGTGGAGAGTCGCGCCATGAGCGCAGGCGAACCGCCCGGCGACGCCGCCCGCATTGCCATCGTCAGCGACGAGGTCAGCGCGGATTTTGAGGAAACGCTGGCGGTGTGCCTGCCGCTTGGCATTCGCGCTTACGAGATTCGTAGTCTGGCCGGCGGGCGCGCGCCCGATTGCGACCCGGCGGCGGTCGAGCAGGTCGATCAGCTCGTCCGGCGGCACGCGCTCACGCTGGTGGGGATCAGCCCCGGCTTTTTCAAGGGCGCTTGCGACGAACCGAGGGCGCGTCACGAACTGGATGAGGGCTTTGATCGGGCGTTTGCCCTGCTCGACCGGCTCGCGGTGCGCCGGATGACCGTGTTCACCTTTCGCCGGGCCGATCCGCAAGCCCTCGCGCCGCCCCAGGCGCTTGATCTGCTTCGCCTGGGCGCAGACAAGTGCCGACGCGCGGGTGTCGAGATGCTGATCGAGAATGTGCCGTCGTGCTGGGGCAATTCCGGGGCGCACCTGGCCGAGATCGCCCACGCAGTTGGCGTCGGCCTCACCTGGGACCCCGGCAATTCGGAAGCGTCCGGGCAAGCAGCCTATCCAGACGGGTACGCCGCCGTACGCGATCAGGTGCGGCATGTCCACCTGAAGAACTGGACGCCCGACGGCGGCTACACGGCCATCCTGGACGGGCAGGCCGATCTCGCCGGGCAGGTCGCCGCGCTGCGCCGGGACCACTACCCCGGTTATTACTGCCTGGAGCCGCACCAGTGGGCGACCGGCGCTCAGGCGGCCCGCTTGAACCATGCCCAGCTTGTCACGCTGCTCGCAGAGGTCAATCCGTGATACGCATCGACTGCCAGAGCCATGTCTTTCCCAAAGCCTACGCGGAGCTTCTCAAATGCAATCGCGGCGGGCTGCGCACCACGGGGAGCAAGGGCCGGTATTCCATCGATTATGGCGGCGTGTACCAGGCGCAGCTCAACCTGGACGCTTACGATCCGGATGCCAAGCTGCGCGCGATGGACGCTGCGAAGATCGATTTTGCCGTGTTGAGCGTGAACATGCCCGGCCCGGAATGGCTCGACGACGATCTGGCCGTCCAGGCCGCACAGTGCTGCAACGACTACGTGGCCGAACAATGCGCCCTTCACCCCGACCGCTTCGCCGGGCTGGCCAGCCTTCCGCTCTCGAACGTATCCGCCGCCATCGACGAAATGGAGCGCGCCGCGAACGCGCTGAAATTGCGCGGCGTGGTGCTCTATTCGCACGTGCAGGGCAAGCCGGTCGACGGCCCGGAGTTCGAGCCGTTCTTTGCACGCGCCCAGGCGCTTGACCTGCCCGTTGTGCTGCACCCGACCACGCCCACCTGGGGCGGCGCGCTGCAAGATTACAGCATGATCCCGATGATCGGCTTCATGGTCGACACCTCGATTGCCATGCTGCGCCTGATCCTGAGTGGTGTGATGGAGCGTTTCCCGGCGCTCACCGTCGTGCACCCGCACGCGGGCGGCGTGCTGCCCTATCTCATGGGCCGCGTCATGGAGCAGACCGAGATCAAGCGGCGCGGGCGCGAGCACATCACACGCCGCCCGGATGCGTACTACCGCCGCGTGTACCTGGACCTCGTCACGCCGTCGCCGCAGGCCGTCGAGTATGCCTTCCGCTTTGCGGGCGCAGACCGGTTATTGCTGGGCAGCGACCATCCCTGGGTCGATCCGCACGTGGTCCTCGATCTGGTGGACGACCTGCCCATGTCTGTGGAAGAGCGCGCACGGATTTATTCGGAGAACGCCATTCGCCTCTTTCATCTGTGAACGCTGCCATGATTCGCGCCTCTTTTGAGAAACGTCGGAGAAACGCGATGGATGCCACGTCCTTTATCGATATTGTCGGGGATGACCGGATCGACGCCATCGTGAACGACCCGCGCCATCTCAGCGTCTCGGCATACCGCGCCGAAGTGATCCTGGACTGGATTCCCGACACCGGGCAATACCTGGCCAAGGCAGGCTGCCGCGCCCAGAACGGCCTGTTTCGCACCGCCGCCCTGGCCGAGTCGGGCATCCCGGCCATCCTGCGGCAGCGCTTCTACAAGGACGACGTGATCCAGCGCATGATCGGCGCGCGCTATGTCGGATTGGTCATCTACGACAGCGACCACGACGGGTACACCTTCACTCTGAGCGAAGGGTCGGAAATCATCGGCGTCATGCGGCCCTGGCGGCACGACAACCGGCGTCATCTGATCGTCCTCGCAGAGCCTGCCCAGGACCTGAAGCCCTACGTGCCCTTCGTGGTGAAGGCCGAGGGCAAAGGCCCGTGTTACCTGGAAAGCCTCGTCTTCATGCCAGAGCGCCCGCAGCCGTCGTCCTTTGCGCCGTCCATCGCCCGGCTGAGCGCCCAGGTGGGCGATCCGGGGCCGAATGGCGTGGATGTGACCGTACACTTTATCACGCGCGAGGCCAGCCGCGCCGCCGTGACCGCGACGCCGCAGGATGCGAGCAGCGCGCCGCCAATCATCGCCCACGAGGACGGCTACGAGGCGCTGCACAGCATCCGGCTGCGCAACTTGCAGCCGCAGGCCCGCTACCAGATCGCCATCGAGGCCGAAGAACGCGGCGGCTCGGCGGAACGGGCGGCGCTGGCGCTGGATACGCATACCGCCCCCGATGCTCACGACGCGCCGCTGCACATCCCGGTCGAACTGTGCCCAACCGGCGCGCTTGCCCCAGATGGACTGCCGCTCACCTTCGGCGTGCCGCTTCGCGAAGGGGCCGTGCACGGCACAGGCGGATGGTTTCTAAGGACGGCGGGCGGCCAGATTCCGCTCCAGGCGCGCATCCACTCGCGCTGGCCGGATGGATCGGCGCGCTGGATGCTGCTCGATGGCCACGGCGCGGCCTTCCCGGCAGGAACGGCTCCGTTGGCGGCGGAAGTAGGCTATGCGCCCGGCGGGCAGGCGCGACGCGACGGGCTGACCAGCCGCGTCGATGAGGACGAGATCACCGTCACCGGTGGGCGGCTCGCGCTGACGGCTTCCGCCCGCCGCGCCGGCGACATCCTGCGCATTGAGATGGTGCAAGACGGCGGTTTGACGCCGCAGGCCTTCATCGCGGGCCGCGATCTGCTCTCCGGGATGCTGAAGGGCGGCCTCGCGCTGCACGCCGGCCCGGTGAGCGACCTGGGTCTTGAAGAAAACGGCCCAGACCGCGCCGTGATTCGCATCGGCTGCGGCGTCATCGATGATCGCGGCGTGGAGCACTTCCGCTGTACACTGCGCGTCCACGTCTATGATCGACAGCCGTTCGTGCGCCTGACGCACCGCCTAATCGTGGCCAGTCCGGCGCTCGGCCCCGCGTTCGCCAGTGACACCGCTGCTGCGCTTCCGCCCGACCTCGCCCACGCCGAGGCGATTCGGTCGGCTAAGGAAGGGCAGGGCGCGTCGCTGCTGTGCCTGGAACACCTGACGCTCACGCTACGGGCGGCGCTCTCCGTCGCGCCGGTACACGTCTTCCAGCCGCACGATCAGGCGTACCAGATCGAATCCGGCGGCGAGACGGTCGAGCGCGGCGCGCGCTGGTCGGGACCGCTGTACCTGCCGGGCGCGTTGGCCGATTCGGGCGCGGCGGCGAACGTGGCGGTATGCGTGAAGGACTTCTGGCAGCGCTATCCGGGCGGGCTAATGGCGGCGGCGGACGGGCTGAAGATCGAGCTGTTCCCGGCGTTGCCCGCGCTGGACTGGCCCGCCGATGATGAGGAATGGTGGCGGCTGTACTTCTGGCTGGACAGGGATCAGGGCTGCTACCGGCTGAAGACAGGCATGGCCTTCACCTGGGATGTGCTCGTCGGCCTGCCCGAAAGCGAATCCGAGGCGCGCGGCTGGCAGGACTGGCTGAACGGCCCGGTCTTCGTCCGTCCCGACGTGGGCTACCTGAACGCGACGCGCGCCCTGCTGCCCATCGCGCCCAAGACCGGCTCGGCCTACCCGGACTACGAGCGCATGATGGACGGAGCTTTCGTGGAATGGCTGAAATGCCGCGACGAGCGCCGCCAGTACGGGTTCATGAACTTCGGCGACACCTATAACGAGGGTGAAGGCTGGGCGAACAACGAGTACGACATGCCGTTCGCGCACACCGTGGAGTTTCTGCGCGGCGGCAATCCCGGCTGGGCGCTCATAGCATCCCAGGGCGCGCGCCACATGGCCGACATCGACACCTGCCACTTCTCCAGCGAGCCGCAGGACGTGGGCAGGCAGTACATGCACATCCAGGGCCACACCGGCAGCTTTTTGCCGCAGATGTTCCGCAGCAAGATGGCCGAGATCACCAGCCTGCCCTCGCATAGCTGGGTAGAAGGGCTGGCGTTGCACTACCTGTTGAGCGGCGACGAAACGCTGCGCGACGCCGCGCTGGCGACCGGCGAGACGCTCACGCGCAACCTGCGCTTCTATGACTTCAACAACATGCGCGAATGCGGCTGGCATCTGATCCACCTGTGTGGAATCGCGCGGCTGGTTGCCGATCCTCGCTTCCTGAACAGCGCCGCGATCATCGTCGAGCGCGTGCTCGAACAGCAGGAGCCGGGCGGCGGCTGGGAGCACCCGCTGTCCGAGGCGCACTGCCTGTGCCCGCCGCCGCGCTGTCGCGGCGAGGCCGGATTCATGGTGGGTGTGCTGCTCTCGGGGCTGCGCCGATTCTACGAACTGGACCCCGATCCGCGCGTGGCGGACGCCATCACGGGCGGCGCGCGCTGGCTGGTGCGCCGGACGTTCGTGCCGGAAGCCGGGCTGTTCCGCTACACGTCCTGCCCGAACCATCACGGGCCGAAGATCTTCTACACGGTGATGGTCGTCGAGGCGCTCGCCGACGCCAGCATGTTCACCGCCGATCTGGACGTGATGAACGCCCTTCGGCGCAGCCTGGCGGTGATCGGGACGGTCAGCTTTTCGGGCGGCAACGCCGTGCGCTATGGCAAGGACCTGCTCATCGAATCGCGCTACATCCCGACCATGTTGGCCATCCTGAACGAGCCGCGCGCCGATAAGGCCTGAAAGGGAAGGATTGTGCCCGAAACAGCAATCGATCCTGTTCGCCTGCTGAAGCCGCGCCGCACCATCACGGGCATGTGCGCGATCCTGCTGCCGTTTCTCGATGATGGCGCTGTCGATTGGGGCAGCTTCGAGGCGCATGTCCGGCGCACCGCCGACGCCGGGCTGCGGCCTGCGGTGAATATGGACACCGGCTACGTGAGCCTCATCGACGGGCCGACGCGCCGGGACGTGTTGCGCCGCACGCGCGACATGCTCGGCGGGCGGCCTTTCGTGGCGGGCGCGTTCGTCAGCGATCCGCCGGGCGCGCGCTGGAATCCGGACGCCTATCGTGAGCGGGTCGAGGAAATCCATGCGTTCGGCGGCATCCCGGTCATCTTCCCGTCCTATGGCCTGACGGCGCTGGAACCGGCGGCGCTGGTGGACGCCTATCACCGCATTGGCGAGTTCGCGCCGCGCTTCATCGCCTTCGAACTGGGGACGATGTTCGCGCCGTTCGGCAAAATCTACGATGTGGACGTGTATCGCGGCCTGATGAGCGCGCCGCAGTGCATCGGCGCGAAGCACTCGTCCCTCAGCCGCGAGATGGAATGGCAGCGGCTGCGCCTGCGCGACCAGACTCGCCCCGATTTTCTGGTGCTCACCGGCAACGATCTCGCCATCGACATGGTGATGTACGGCAGCGATTACCTGCTTGGCCTGAGCACGTTCGCGCCCGACCTCTTCGCCCGCCGGGACGCGCTCTGGGCGAACGGCGATCCGGCCTTCTATGCGCTGAATGACTTGCTGCAATACCTGGGCTTCCTCGCCTTTCGCGCGCCGGTCCCGGCGTACCGGCACAGCGCCGCCCAGTTTTTGCACCTGCGCGGCTGGATCGCCACCAGCCGCACCCATCCGGGATCGCCGGAGCGCCCGGCGAGCGACATGGCGCTGCTGCGCGACATCGCGGCGCGGCTGGGCATCCTGCCAGGGGACGAACGATGAGCGATTATCGGCGGCTGGCGCAGCTTCGCACCCCGGCGCAATTCCTGGACTATTGCCGCGCGGTTGGGGCCGACCTGCCCTTCGATGCCGAGGTGCAGTCCGGGGATGGCTCGGCCTTCGCCCAGGCGCGCCCGTACCACAACCGGCGCATCGGCAATCGTTTCGCCGTGCTGCCCATGGAAGGTTGGGACGGCGCGCCCGACGGTCGCCCGACCGACCTGACGCGCCGCCGCTGGCAGCATTTCGGGCAGAGCGGCGCAAAGCTCGTGTGGGGCGGTGAGGCCGTCGCCGTGCGGCGCGATGGGCGGGCGAACGCGCGACAGCTGGTCATTGACGAGCAGACCGTGCCTGATCTGGCCGACCTGCGCGAAACGCTGGTCCGGGCGCATCACGAGCAGATGGGCGCGACCGATGACCTGTGGATCGGCTTGCAGCTCACTCACTCCGGGCGCTTCTGCCGCCCGAATGGCCCCACGCTGGAACCGCGCACTGCCTACCGTCATCCCCTGCTTGATGCCCACTTCAAGGTCCCCGGCGAGGGCGCGATCCTGAGCGACGACGAGATCGACCGGCTGATCGAGGACGTGGCGCGTGCGGCGCGGCTGGCGCAACGGGCAGGTTTTGACTTCGTGGACGTGAAACACTGCCACGGCTACCTGGGCCATGAGCTGCTCAGCGCGGTGGACCGGCCCGGCAAGTACGGCGGCAGCTTCGAGAACCGCACCCGCTTCCTGCGCGAGACTGCGGCGGCCATCCGCGCCACTGCGCCTGGCCTGGACATCGGCGTCCGGCTGAGCGCGGCGGATTTTGTCCCGTTCCGGCCCGGCGCAAGCGCGGTCGGCGTCCCGGAAGCCTTCGACGGCCCGTATCCTTTCGCATTCGGCGGGGATGGCAGCGGCACAGGCGTTGACCTGGGTGAACCGCGCCGTTTTCTCGACCTGATGGCCGACTTGGACATCCGGTTGCTGTGCGTCACGCTCGGCAGCCCGTATTACACGCCGCACATTCAGCGCCCGGCCCTGTTCCCACCCTCGGATGGCTACTTGCCGCCGGAAGACCCGCTCGTCGGCGTCGCGCGCCAGATTCGGGTGACGCGGGACCTCAAGCGCCACCGCCCGGAGATGCTGGTCGTGGGATCGGGCTACTCGTACCTGCAAGACTGGCTGCCCAACGTGGCGCAGGCTGTCCTGCGGGCGGGCATGGCCGATATGGTCGGGCTGGGGCGCATGATGCTGAGCTACCCGGAGTTCCCGAACGACGTGCTGCGCGGCAGGCCGCTTCAGCGCAAGCGCATCTGCCGGACGTTCAGCGATTGCACCACGGCGCCGCGCCACGGACTCGTGTCCGGCTGCTATCCGCTGGACCCGTTTTACGCCGCACTGCCCGACGCCGAGACGCTGCGGCAGAAGAAAGCCCGGTAGCGCACTCCCATCGTCGCCGGGCAGCCAGTCGCCGGCGGCGCGACGCAGTACATCCACTTGGTGAAGATTCAGGCTTGTTTCCCCACCCCCAACCCCACCCCATAAAGAGAGAGGCGTTTCCAGAGATGGTTTTCCCCTAGTAGACCGACGCGCCGAACATGAGGGGAACTTGATGCCTTGGATTGGCTTTTTGAGCCGATACTGCAATCAAGAATTATCTCATCTTTTGTGCGCCGGTCTACTAGTACATCCACTTGGTGAGGATTCAGGCTCGTTTCCCCCACCCCAGCCCCTCCCCCATGAAGAGGGAGGGGCTTCCAGAGCTGTTTTTCCCTTCCCCTCTTTCTGGGGGGAAGGGCAGGGAGAGGGGGTGTTCTTGCCTGGTTGTGGTACTCGCCTCTGCATGGGGAAGGGCAGGGAGAGGGGGTGTTCTGGCCCTACCAGTCGATAGTCTCCAGCGTGCTGAGGCCGTCCTCGCCAAGACGCTGCATCCGCACAGGACGCACTTCGACCCAGACTTCCCAGGGCTGGCGCGGGCGCTGTCCAGCCGGAGCGTGGGCCAGCGCGCCGGGAGTCTCGGCGAGGATGCTCGCTTGCCCGCGCACTTCCCAGCCCGCTGCCCTTAACACGATCTCGCCCGGTTGTTCGAGGTTGAACAGGTGATCGGACACACGCTGCACCAGCAGATACAAAGTGGTGTCCACCGCCCGACACCTCACGTTGCTGATCTGAGGTCCGGCTGGCCCGCATGTAACCAGCGTCGCGCTTTGCCAGGCGGCCAATATCCCGATCACGCGGTTGTGAATAGGCCCAATCATGCGTATGCGCTTTCATAAGCTGTGCAGAAGCAGAACCAGACAGCAGGCGCTCTCCCGCCCTCACGCTTTGGGCGGGAGAACACGCCCGTGTGACGCTACGAATTGCGGCGCACCGGAATAGGCGTTGCGACGCTCTGCCGGCGGGCGAAGAGGCGCGGCAGGAACATGCCCGTGCGCATCCGATAGGCGCGGTAGGCGTCGCCAAACTCGATCTCCATGTCGCGCTCTTCTCGCCGGGCCAGCCGGTAGTAGACGAAGGCGAGCACCGGCCACATGATCAAGAGCGGCAGCGTCGCCCAGTCGGCAATCATGCCAAGCGTGATGAGCATGAAGCCGGTGTACTGGGGATGGCGGATGTAGCCGTAGATGCCCTCAGTCACGAGTTGGCCCTGGCCCGCCTCTTTGCTCCAGTAGCGCCTGTGGATGATGTACCAGCCGACGATGACGAGCGCCGCCCCGACGATCATGAGCGCGGAGCCGATCCACAAGCCCCACTGCCCAATCCAGGCGTTGAGCGTGTGTCCGAACAGCAGGCCATCGGGCAACGACGTGCCCAGCAGCCAGGTCAGGAAGTACATGCTCAGCGGCACGCCGAACATCTCCAGCGCCAGCGCCAGCACGAAGGCGAGGTAGACGCTAGCCGGTTTGCGCTGCGACTTCTTGTAGAAGGGAACGAAAGCGAGCATCACGCCGTAGAGAACCAGCCAGACGATGACGTATCCCCACTGGCCGAAATGACTCCATGCACTGTCGTCCATGCGTATCGATCTCCGGGTTTGAACCCACAAGTTATCCTGATGACGAGGTTGATGATGGTCCTAAACCCGCGGCGTCGGGATCAGCCAAAAGGTTGATTCCGGGAAATGTCACACAAGAGCGTCAGGGGCCGGATCACTCGCGGAGAATGCCCAGAAGGCGCGCTTTCGCCACCGCCTCGGTGCGGTTCTGGGCGTCCAGCTTGCCCATGATGTGATTAACGTGGCTCTTCACCGTGCCCAGGCTGATAACCAGGGCGTCCATGATGTCCTGGTTGCTCGCGCCAGACGCCAGCAGCCTCAACACGTCCATTTCGCGCTCGGAGAGCGTATCCGCCGGATGAGCGGACGCATCCCGACGCGCGGCGCGCTCCAGGATAGCAGTTGCAGCCTGGACGGCGATGCCCTGTTCAACAACCTGGTGCAGCAGCCGCAACATGGCCGGCCCTTCGTCCAGAAACAGGCGAAATGCCCGCTCCGGGGCCGCCGTGTCGAGCGCACCTTGTAGCGCCTGCAACGCCGCGGCCTGTCTGCCCAGCCCCTGCAGAGCCAGGGCGCGCAATGCATCTGTCTCCATCCGGTCGCGCCGCCGCCCCAAGCGTTCCGCGACCGCAGCCAGCCCTTCCAGCGCCGCCAGCGC
>JADZBY010000250.1 GCA_020851855.1 Anaerolineae bacterium | reverse complement strand
GCAGGGCATTGCCCTCTTTGGTGCGCAATACGCCCAATTCCAGAAGGACCTGCGCCGAGATGCTCACCGAGGTGGCGGCCAGCGTCACGCCTGCGAACAGGCCCGACTCGGTCGTGAAGCCGAAGAGCGCCGTCAGGCCCAGGCTCAGGACCAGCGGCAAGAGCGCGCCGGTCACGCCCGCCACCACCGCGACACGCCCCACGCGCGCCAGTTCTTCGAGGTGGACGTTCAGGCCGATGTTGAACATGAGCAGCAACACGCCCAGTTCCGCCAGATCGAGGACGACCGTGTCGAGGTGGGCGGCTTCGAGGCCCAGGAAGGACGAATGCAGGATGTCGAGGATGGTCGGGCCAAGCACGACGCCGACCAGCAATTCGCCCAGGACGCGCGGCTGCCCGAAGCGCCGGGCGAGCAGCCCCGCCAGGCGCGCCGCCATGATGATCAGCCCCAGCGCGAGCAGGAGCGGCGCTACGCTATGTTGTTCCATGATCGGCTCATCGTATAAGCAGCCCTTTCATCCCGTTGTCGTAGGGAAAGCTGTGCGGCGCATATGCTTCGCATTATAACTGCGAAAGCGAAAAAGGGGCGGTAGAATCCGGGCCTGTGGTTAGGCACACGCTGACGTAGAGATCACTTAGAAAGGATCGTGGCACATGCTTTCTTCCGCCGTGATAGGCACGGGCTTCATGGGGCCGACGCACGTCGAGGCGCTGCGCCGACTGGGCGTCCCCATCACCGGCATCCTGGGCATCGACCCGGCGGCGAGCGCCGATGCGGCCCGCCAGATGAACCTTCCCCGCGCCTACACCAGTTATCAGGAAGTGCTGGACGACCCGAACGTGCGCATCGTCCACATCACGACGCCGAATCACCTGCATCTTGACCAGGCCCGGCGCGCGCTTCTGGCCGGCAAGCACGTAATCTGCGAGAAGCCGCTCGGCATGAACACCCTCGAGACGAGCGAGCTGGTTGCGCTGGCGAAGGAGCATCCCAATCTGGCGGCAGTGGTGCACTTCAACATCCGCTTCTACCCGATGGCGCTCCAGGCGCGCGAGATCGTCAGGAGCGGGGCGATTGGCGAGGTGTACCACGTCACCGGCGGCTATTTCCAGGATTGGCTGCTGTATGATACGGACTGGAACTGGCGGCTGGTCGAAGGCGAGGGCGGGCGGCTGCGCGCGGTGGGCGATATCGGCTCGCACTGGATGGACCTGGTGCGCTTCATCACCGGCCTGGAAGTCGTTTCGCTGTGCGCCGACGTGAAGACGTTCGTGCCGGTGCGCAAGAAGCCGCGCCAGGCCGTCGCCACGTTCAAGGGCAAGGAACAAGACGCCCCGGTCGAGTACGACGAAGTGCCCATTCGCACCGAAGACTGGGCCTCGGTCGTCTTCCACTACAACAACGGCGGGCGCGGCACGATGACCGTCTCTCAGGTGGATGCGGGCCGCAAGAACCGCCCCATCTTCGAGATCGCCGGGTCGAAAGGCTCGATCACCTGGGACGGCGAGAATCCCGCCGAGCTGCTCGTCGGCAGCCGCGACCGTGGCAACGAGGTCATCCAGAAAGACCCGTCGCTCTTGACCGGCGCAGCGCGCTATTTCACCGGCTATCCTGGCGGGCACGCCGAAGGCTACCCGGACACGTTCAAGATGCTGTATCGCGCCGTCCATGACTATATCGAAGCGGGCGACTGGTCGAAACCGAAGCCGTATCCGACCTTCGAGGACGGTCACCTGATCCAGGCGTTGTGCGAAACCATCGCGCAGAGCGCCCAGGAGCGCCGCTGGATCGACGTGAAGTAGGTTGTTGAGCTACCCACTTAACTCTCACTCAGGACATCTCAGGAGATCATTGACATGCTGCAATTGGGCTTTGTCAGCGCCATTTTGCCCCAGCTAAGCCTGGAAGAAGTGTTCGCCTTCGCCAGGGATAACCGTTTCGAGTGCGTGGAGTTGATGTGCTGGCCGGTGGGCAAGGCCGAGCGCCGATACGCCGGCGTGACGCACATCGACGTGACCGCCTTCACCGAGGCCGACGCCCGGCGTGTGAAGGCGCTTTCCGACCAGTACGGCGTGAAAATCTCCGGCCTGGGCTATTACCCGAACCCGCTGGCCGCCGACAAGAACGAGCGCGATACGTATATCGAGCACATCCGGAAGGTGATCGCCGCGTCGGCCCTGCTCGGCGTGAACGTGATGAACACCTTCATCGGGCGCGATCCGCAGAAGTCGATTGAGGACAACTGGCCGCTCTTCGAAGAACTGTGGCCGCCGATCATCGCCTTTGCCGAAGAAAAAGGCGTGCGCGTCGGCATCGAAAACTGCCCGATGCTGTTCAGCCTGGACGAGTGGCCGGGCGGCAAGAATCTCGCCATCTCGCCGGACGTGTGGCGGCGCATGTTCGCGCGCATCCCCAGCGACCACTTCGGCCTGAACTTTGACCCGTCGCACCTGGTCTGGCAGTTCATCGACTACGAGAAGGCCATCTACGAATTTGGCGACAAATTCGTGCACGTCCACGCCAAAGACCTGAAAATCCGCTGGGATTTGCTCCACGAGCGCGGCATCCTGGGCCTGAAGTGGGCCATCCCCAAACTGCCCGGCCTGGGCGACGTGAACTGGGGCAAATTCTTCGGCGCGCTCACCGAGGTGGGCTATCGTGGGCCGGTGTGCATCGAAGTGGAAGACCGCGCTTACGAAGGCTCCCTCGACGACGCCAAGACGGCGCTCCGGCAGTCTGGCCGTTACCTTGAGAGTTTCATGCGGTAAACAGGTAACCGACCATCACGGCGTACCCTCTCCACGGGTCGCGCTCGATCGCGAGCACTGTGGAGAGGGTGTGCGCCGGGCAAAACATCTACAATGTGTTGTCCGCGCCTTTATGTTGTTGCAAATTATTGAGTGGCGTACTGCCTAGACATCGTTATACTTGATCTTGCCCTGTCCCTGCATGGAGCGCATTCCCAGTGAGCGAAAACACTCGCCTGCTTGAAGCGACGTGTCAAGCTGCCATGAGTCTGGTGCCTTCCGATCTGGCCTGGTTGTTGACGGCTGAGGATGCACGCCTGCGCAGCCGCGCCATCGTCACAGAAAAGGGCCAGAGCGCCGCGCAGGTCTTCATCCGGCTCCTTTCGGGCGGTTCGCCAGAGCACCCGGCCTTTCCGCTTGTGCAGGGCGACAATCCCCTCGTGGATGCCCTGCTGAACGTGCAGCCGCGCGTCAATGTGCCCGCCGAACACATCCGTAAGTTGAAGGGCGGCGAACCGCTAGGCCGCGCGCTCAGCCAGCTTCGGTTGGAATACGTGCATTTTCTCCCGCTGCCCAACGGTACAAGTACGCCGTCCGGGCTGCTGGTTCTGGCCGGCAAACGCGAGCAGGATACGGCCAGCCTTCAAAACAAGCAGGCGTTGGGCGCGTTGATCACACAGGCGGCGACGGTCATCGACAATGCGCGCCTCACCGCCAGCCTTGCCTCGCGCGAAGAGCAAATGCGCGCCGAACAGGCCTTCCGCAAGATGGTGCTCGACACCATGGCGGAAAGCCTGATCGTGATTGACGAGGACGCCGTCATCCGCTACGTGAACAACCGCCTCTTGAACCTGACCGGCTACACGCGCTCGGAGCTGCTAGGCTTCAGCATCGGGAACATCTTTCATCCCGACGGGCGCGAGCCGCTGGTGCGCAACCTGAAGCGCGGCGGGCGGGGCACGCTCAGTTTCAGCCAGAAAATCGTCACCAAGAGCGGGCGATTGGTCCCGGTGCTCATGTCGCGGGCCGCCGCGCCGTCGGTCGAGTTCAAGGGACAAAGCACCGTGCTCGTCCTGAGCGACCTGAGCGAACAGACGCAGCGTGAGCACGCCCTGGAACAACAAGGCGAGCGGCTCCGGGCGCTGAACCGGGCGGTGCAGGCCATCGCGTCGGCGTCCACGCGCGACCAGGTCACCAGCACGCTGCTGCAATCGGCCATCAGCATCGTGCGCGGCGTCAGCGTGTGCCTGTTCCTGGCCAATCGCAGCCTGGAAGGGGTGCTCAAGGTCGTCGCGGCGCAAGGCCCGCAAGCCTCAACACTGATGAAAGCCACGGCGCGCACCAATGAGGGCCTCTTGGCCAGCGTGATTCGCGCCCGGCGCGCCCAGATTTTGCTGAGCATCGAGACGTCGCAGCCCTTTGCGCGCGAAGGCGACGATGTGCTGGCCGTGCCGATGTTCAGCGGCGACGAGATTGTCGGCGTCCTGGTGGTGATCAACAAGGCCGAGGGATTGTTCGGGCAGGACGACGTGGAAACGCTCGAAAACCTGGCGGCGGCGGCCTCGGTGGCCATCGAAAAGACGCGCCTGTTCGAGCAGATGCAGCGCCGCGTCGGTGAACTGAGCACGCTGCTCGAAGCGAGCGCCACCGTGTCCACCACGCTCGACATTCGCAGCGTGCTGGAACTGATCACGCGCGACCTGCGGGAAACGCTGCGAGTGGCGCGCTGCGCGGTCGGGGAATGGGATAAAAAAGGCGAGCAGCTCGTCATCCTGGCCGAAGCGTGCAACGCCTACTGGACGCCCGGTCAGGGGCCAGAGCGCGCGCTGGCGTCGATGCTGTTTTCCACCGGCATGTTGCGCGCGTCGCGGGTGCTGGCCGCGCGCTACAACGATCCGGGCCTGAATCCGCGCGTGCGCGCCCAGTTCGACGTGATGGGCATGGCCAGCCTGCTGCTCGCGCCGGTCCGCTTCAGCCAGACGGTGGCGGGCGTGGTAGAGCTGTACACCGCCCAGGGCCAACCGCCATTCAACGCGCTGCACCTGCAGGCTGTGGGCGACTTGCTGCCCGACTGGGACGAGCAGAACGCCGCCGCCACTGCCGACCGGTGGCGCGGTTACGACAACCTCACCGAACTGGCCACCAAGCTCATGCAGGCCAGCAACGCGAACTGGTGCGTCATCTCCGTCTGGGACCGGCTCGACCGCAAGGCGCGCGCCCTGCGCGAGATCGGTTTCGCCGCCTGGGCTGAGGAAAACGGCAGCGCGTACCGGCTGGCGGATTATCCGACCATGGCCGGCAGCCTGACGCACGGCCTGCCCATGACGCTCTATCCCGCCCTGTTGCACGACGATGCCAACGAGCGCGCCATCATGACCCGCTGCGGCACGCCCACCGGGCTGGTGACGCCCTTCGCCGTGCGCGGCGAGGCGTTCGGGCTGGTCAAGCTGCTCGACGTGGACCCCGACCGCGCTTTTGACCTGGCGGAAATCTCGCTGTGCCAGGGCATCGCGAACGTGGTGGGCAGCGCGCTGGAAAACGCCCAGTTGTACCGCTCCCTCGAACGGCGCGCCGCGGCGCTGGAAACGGCCTACAAGGCGCTCCAGGAAGCCGACAGGCTCAAGGACAACCTGATCCAGAGCCTTTCCCACGAATTGAAGACGCCGCTACACAAGATGTCCATGCAGCTTGATCTGCTCTCTCAGGAAGCGCTGGGACCGATAACCGAGGAACAGCGCGCCGCAATGCAATCGCTG
The DNA here is from genome assembly GCA_020851855.1 of Anaerolineae bacterium. GTDB lineage: Bacteria > Chloroflexota > Anaerolineae > Aggregatilineales > UBA2796 > JADZBY01. Next base: position 2,124 of record JADZBY010000250.1, on the reverse strand, counting down.
GTGCGCTGGAATTCACAGCTCGGCGCGCTGATCAACGACATGGTGTCGCTGCACGCCATCGAATCTCAGGAGCTACAAAGCGTCCCCGTCCGTCTGGACAGCGTGATCAAGGGCGCGGCGGAGCGCATCCGGGCGCGCGCCGGCCAGGCCAGACACCGCATCGACGTGGCGCTCCCCCCCGATCTGCCTGCTGTGCGCGGCGATCTGGTGCGTCTCGGTGAACTACTTGATCAACTGCTGGATAATGCGGTGAAGTTCAGCCCGGACGCCGATCATGTGGATGTGCGCGCTACAGTCGATGACGCGGCGGTGCAGGTCTGCGTTCAGGACTACGGCATCGGCATCGCGGCGGACGAACAAGAGCGCATCTTCACCCAGGGCTATCAGGTCGATAGCAGCATGACGCGGCGCTTCAGCGGCACAGGGCTTGGCCTTGCACTGTGCAGGCGCATTGTCGAGAAGCACCAGGGGCGCATCTGGGTCGAGAGCACCCCGGGGCAGGGCAGCAAGTTTTACTTCAGCCTGCCCCGCACCGAGGCCAGTGAGCCGTCCACCGACCCGAAGCCTGTGCCGACGAAGACAGGTCCTCTTTCCACGACGCCGGCTGCCAAATGAGATCATCTGTAAGAGGCGCAGACTGGCCTAGCGCCCCACCGTTTTCTGTGACCTTTCACAAGCGCTCTACCTTTATGGTCTTTTCATGAATTGGGTGTCTCGCTTGGCTAATTCCATGTTATAATGACATGAGCGATTGCTCAATTTACGAGTTGATCAATTGGTTTATCCACAGTCTAAGGGTAATCCCTAATGCCGCCCATCCGGCCTCAGCTCCCATCCGGGATGCGTGATTTCCTGCCCGCGGACATGCTGCGTAGGCAGTACGTCATTGACACTATCGCCACCGTCTTTGAAACTTTCGGCTACGAACCCCTTCAGACTCCGGCGTTGGAGCTGAGCGAGACTCTGCTCGGAAAAATGGGCGACGATGCCGAGAAGCTGATCTATTACGCGCAGCATCCCGGCGGCAAGGAACAGCTTGCCCTGCGCTATGACCTGACCGTGCCGCTGGCGCGCGTCTTCGGCATGCACGAGGCGAAGTTCGTGCTCCCCTTCCGGCGCTACCAAATCGCCCCGGTCTGGAGAGGCGACCGCCCGCAGCGCGGACGTTTCCGCGAGTTCTACCAGTGCGACGTGGACGTGATCGGCGTTTCGAGCATGATGGCCGACGCCGAGATGATCCAGGTCGTGGCCGAGGCGCTGGACCGGCTCGGTTTTGCCGACTTTCGGATCAAGATCAACAACCGGAAGTTGCTGGTTGGCATTGGCGAGTACGCCGGCCTGACCGGTGAGGCGCTGGCCAACCTGTACCGCAGCATCGATAAGCTCGACAAGATCGGCGTGGACGGCGTGCGCGAGGAATTGCTGCGCGCGGGAATCGACTCCGACGCCGTGAGCCGGGTCATGGCCATGCTGGTCAACGCCCGGCCTGCCGACGCGGTAGGCTATGCCGCCGGACGCGCCATCCTTGGCGGGCTGCGCGAGACGCTCGACGGTATTCAGCCCGCGATGGACGGCCTGAACGAGCTTGACGAGATGCTCACTTTCGCCGCCGACCTCGGTGTGCCCGATCGGGTCATCGAATTGGACCTCGCGACGGTGCGCGGCCTGGGCTATTACACCGGCCCGGTGTTCGAGGCCGTGCTGATCAGCGACGATCCCGAAGAGCGGGTGGGCAGCGTGGCGGGCGGTGGGCGCTACGACAATCTGGTCGGCCTGTTCCGCAAGGAATCCCTGCCGACGGTGGGCGTCAGCCTGGGTATCGAGCGCCTGATCACGCTCCTGGATCGGCGCAATGCCTATCCGCCGGGCCTCAATCGCACCGTCGTGCAGGTTCTGGTCAGCGTTTTTGGGCCAGAGACGCGCTCTCAGTCTTTGGCTTTCGCGTCTGAGCTTCGTCGCGCCGGGCTGCGTACCGAGGTGGTCATGCAGGATGCCAGACTCGGAAAGCAGTTTGCCTACGCCGACAAAAAGGGTATCCCGCTCGTCGCCGTCGTCGGCCCCAGCGAAGTGGAAACGGGGACGATCAAGCTCAAGGCGCTGGCCACACAAACGGAGATCACGGTG
>JADZBY010000249.1 GCA_020851855.1 Anaerolineae bacterium | reverse complement strand
TGATCATGGAAGCGCACGAATGGCAGGGTGGAATCCTGGGCCTGGGCGGCAAGAAGGTGCAGCGCATCGCCTGGGAAGGCCCGTACACCGCCGTTCGCGCCGTCACGCGCGAGCCGCTGGGCGACGGCGTCGAGCCGGGCGAAACGATCACGCTGCAACTGGCCGAGCCAGCGCTCGCCGGGGCGGTGGAAGTGCGGGTACTTGGCCTGCCCGTCGCGCTGGCCGAGGCGCGCCTGCGCAATGCGGTGATCAGCCCACCCGCGCAGAGCCGCTGGCCGGTTCAGGTGGAAGCGAGCGGAACCGATGAACGAAGCGCGTAGGCTGTACGACACACTCGGCGCGGAGACATTCGAGCGGCTGATTGCGGCCTTTTACCGCCGTGTCGCGCTCGATCCGCTGCTCCGCCCGCTGTACCCCGAAGAAGACCTCGCCGGTGCGGAGCGCCGCCTGCGCCTGTTCGTGGAGCAGTACTTCGGCGGGCCGGATACGTACGCCCAGGAACGCGGCCATCCCCGGCTGCGGATGCGCCACATGCCCTACCGCATCGGGCTGGCCGAGCGCGACGCCTGGATGGCCGCCATGCGCAGCGCGCTGGACGAAGTCGCCGTGCCCGAACCTGCCCGCACGCTCATGCTCACCTATTTTGAGAACACGGCGACGTTCATGATCAATCACCCGCACGGCGGGATGTTCGACAACAGCGTCGGGATGGGCACAGGCTGAGGGAGAAGGCCGGTGAGCAAAAAAACGCCGGAGCAGCGCCGTCACGAGAACCGCGAGCGCCATCAGGCGAATGTGGCGGCGAATCCGAATGAGATACAGATACGGCTGCCGCGCCTGTGGCCGCGCGTGGCCAGCGTACAGGCGTGGTTGGCCCGCCGCTCACGCGCGGTGCGTGTGTTGCTGGCGGTCGTCGTGGCCACTGTCCTGACCGGGGCGATTGCGCTGCTGCTGTATGGCGTCCTGTTTCAGCTTCCGCCCGCTCAGCTTGTGCTCGGCCCCATCAACGGCCAGAATATCCTGACCGTGACGGTCACGGCGCTGGCTCTCGGCGGGCTGGCCATCTATTGGGTAAGCTGGCGGTTGCTGGTAGGCTTCGATCTCGGCGCAGAGCCGCTCACGCCGGGGCGGGCAGCGGCGCGCTGGGTCCTGCTGGGGCTGGCGGTGTTCCTGATCACCGTCGTTGCAGCCACACTCGCCCTGCTGAATGCACTCGGCCCGGTGTGAGCGCACATTCGGTGCACCAGAAAGGCGGAAAGGGCGTTATGCGGGGCAAAGTGGCTGTCCCAGTCTTCATCCTGATCACGCTCGTCGTGCTGGCCGGATGCGCAACCGCGCCTGCTGCGCCGACAGACACGCCCGCGCCGCCTACGCCGACACAGCCGCAGCGCCCCACCTTGCCGCCCAGCTGGACGCCCGGCCCTGCGCCCACCCAGGGCGCTCTGGCGACGGCTACCGCCACACCGCACACGCCGCACCCAGCGCAGGCCGCCGATGATGGCCGCCCGACGCTGCCGCCCAGTTGGACGCCGCAGCCCTTCGCCACCGTGACGCGCCCACCCCTGACCGGCCCCATCGCCACGCCGCTTCCGCCGACGATCACGCCTGTGGTGGAGCCGACGAGCGGCTTTGGCGCGCTGCAAGGTGGCCGCCCGGCAGGCGGTCCGCCCACGCCCGCCCGCAACGCCGATTACCCGGCAGCGTGCCGCACCTTCGCCATGAGCGCGCCCACCGATGCGGTGCTGCCCCTCGATTCCGATGCGCGCCTGGCCTGGGCGGCGGTCGAGGGCGCGGACGGCTATCACGTCTGGGTCATGAATCCCAGTTTCCGCTATGCCTTCGACCAGGGGACGACGGAAACAGCCATCACCATCCCGGCCAGCACATTCATCGGCACGGGCATGTACGCCTGGGAAGTCATGCCGGTGCGCGACGGCGACCGGATGTGCCCCAGCCGCACCGGCGTGTTCACGTTGCGGCGGGACTAGCGGCGGCGTCCGGGCGCAGGATGTACTGCTCGAACGCCTCGGCAGCGACCGGCGCGACGGGCTTCACAAAGGTCTGGTACAACGCCTGGGCATAGGCGCGAATCTCGTACTGCGCGTCCGGGGCCATTCGCAGCCGCAGGAAGTTGAACAGATTGTGCAGGTCGGTCTTGACGATCCAGGTGTAATACACGGCGAATCCGGGCAGAAACAGCCGCGCCATCTCCCGCGAGACGCCGCGTTCCAGCGCCGTGCGGTACAACTGGTAGCCGCGCGCGTAGTGCTCCACGAGATCGCGGCTCAGCGCCTCACCATCGGCGCTCTCCAGCTCGCCCAGGCTGGCTTGTTTGTTGCTCGGCGACTGCCGCCGCCACACGTCCGGCGTGTAGAACTCATCCTCGTCAAATTCCACATAGCGCCCGGACTGTGAATTGACCGACTGGTAGGCGAACGTACGGTGGCGCACCCACTGCCAGTACGTCACGAGCGGCGCTTTCACCCGGAATTTGAACTCGACCATCTCAAACGGCGACGTGTGGGCGTTGCGCAGCAGGTAATGGATCAGCTTGCGGTCCTTCTCGCCGCCCTTCGTTTCACCGAGAAACGAGACGCGCGCCGCCGCCACGATGGCGTTGTCGCACGAAACGCCGGTGTGTGGGTGCGGCATCAGGTCTTGAAGCTCGACAAAGCCCCGGTCCAGCACGGCGACTTGCTGCCCAAGCAAGGCTTCCGCGCGCGTGATCGCCTCGTCCATGCTCTCTCTCCTCGCTCACATACCTATGAAGCCGGTTGAAGACCGCCCACCCGAATGCATGGTCGTCACCGCGGGTTGGAATGCGCCAACGATGGTTTCGCGCGGACAACGCAGGCGTTGTCCCTACACCGATTCGCGCAGGGACGAGGCCTGCCTCGTCCGTCCCTGCCCCAACGCCTGCCCCAACACTTTTCCACCGGGCACAGCGGACAACGCAGGCGTTGTCCCTACACCGAGTCGCGTAGGGACGAGGCCTGCCTCGTCCGCCCCTGCCCCAACGCCTGCCCCCACGCTTTTCCACCGGGCGGGAGAAGGGTGAGGGTTGAACCGGTCAGCCCAGCCGCTCTGCAACGCGCAGGCGGGCGCTGCGGCTGCGTGGGTTGGCCGCCATCTCGGCCTCGTCCGCGCGGATCGGCTTGCGCGTGATCAGACGCAGGCTGGCCTTGTGCCCGCAGGTGCACACCGGCTGGCGCGGCGGGCACAGGCAGTCCGTCGATTCGGTCCGGAAAAAATCCTTCACCATCCGGTCTTCCAGGCTGTGAAAGCTGATGATGGCCAATCGCCCGCCGGGGCGCAGCATACCCACCGCGATGGGCAGCGTGCGCTCCAAAATGCCCAGCTCGTCGTTCACGGCGATGCGCAGCGCTTGGAAGGTCCGCGTCGCCGGGTGAATGCCACGACCGCCGGGCTTGCCGCCGCGCGATGGACGCGCCGCATCCGCGATGACCTTCGCCAGCACGCCGGTGGTGTGCAGCGGGCGCGCGGCGACGATGGCCCGCGCGATTCGGCGGCTGTCCGGCTCTTCGCCATAACGAAACAGGATGTCGGCCAGCGAGTCGGCGTCCAATGTATTGATCAGGTCGGCGGCAGTCGGTCCCCCGGCGGTCGGGTCGAAGCGCATATCGAGCGGCCCGTCGTGGCGAAAGGCGAAACCGCGCGCTGGCTCATCCACGTGCATCGAGGACAGGCCGAGGTCGAGCAGGATGCCGTCGATGCGGCCCGGATGGAAGCCGTAGGGCGGCCCGACGTCGGCCATGTCCTCGTAACTGGCGTGAACGAGAACGGCGCGCTCCCCAAATTCGGCCAGCCGGGCGCGCGCCGCGTCCAACGAGCGCGGATCGCGGTCCAGGCCGAGCAGCCGGGCCGTGAGAGCCACGCGCAGTATCGCGCTGGCATGGCCGCCCGCGCCCAGCGTGCCGTCGATGATGTGCGGCTCCGGCGGCGCGGCGGCTTCGCGCACGTCCAGGCCATCCAGCACCGCATCGAGCAAGACCGGCGTGTGCGGGTGGCCCGGCGGCTGGGACTGATCAGCCATCAGGCGGGGGCAGAGGCGGGCGGTTCGGGCTTGATCCCGGCCATGTCCACCAGCCGCGCCAGCCGCTCGTGCGACAGGCCGATGGGGAACAGCACCACGCCGCCCACGCCCGGCATGGCCCGCACCTGGTCCACCGTCTCGCAGGCGATGCGTAGCCCTTCGGCGTCGCGCTGGTCGGGCGTCACGCCGCGCAGCCGCTCCACGAGCGACTCAGGCAACACGACGCTCGTCACTTTGGCCAGGTACTCCGCCATCTCCAGCGACGGCAGAGCCAGCACGCCGGCAAGGACCGTGGCCATCTCGGTCACGCCCACGTCTTGCAGGGAGTGGATGTATCGCCTCAACATGGCCACGTCGAAAATCGGCTGGGTGGCGATAAATTCCGCGCCCGCCTCGACCTTACGCGCCGCGTGCACCGGCCAGAGCGCCGCCGACTCGGCGGTGGGCGATTCGGCAGCGCCCAGGAACAGCGCGGGCGCAGTCTCCAGCGGTCGCCCGCTCTCGAACATGCCATCGTCGCGCAGCGTGCTGCCCAGGCGGAGCAGCGACACGGAATTGGTGTCGGCGACGGCCTGCGCGTGCGGGTGGTCGCCATAACCGGGCGGATCGCCGGTGACGCACAGGATGTTGTGGATGCCGAGCGCCGACGCGCCGAGTAGATAACTTTGCTGGGCGATGCGGTTGCGGTCACGTGAGGCCACGTTGAGCATCACGTCAAAGCCGCGCGCCGCCAGCACCGCGCCCGCTGCAAGGTTGCTGACGTGCGGCACGCCCATCGGGTTGTCGGTCAGTTCGAGCGTGTCCACATACGGGCGGAGTGACTCCACGCCGCGCACAAAATCGGACAGGTCCGCCGAGTCGGGCGGACGGATCTCGGCCACGACGGCAAAGTGCCCGCCTTTCAGGCGCGCTTCGAGGCGGCTGGGGCTGTGCAGGCGGCGGCGTAGTGGCATGGGCGGATTGGGCAGCCGTCCGGAATCCAGTGGCGCGGAAACGGCGCTTGCCGTGTGAGGGCCGTTCGCTTCGGTACGCGTGCTCATTCTGGCGATAGCAGCCCTGGGGAGACTTAGGGCCGCCGCTTCTCCTTTCAACAATCGACCGAAGAAACGGGAAGATCATACCCAGACGGGAAAGGCGGTGCAAAGATCGTGCGTCACGCGCCCAGGCCAAACGCATCAACATTGACTTGGAGCGCCCGGCGCTCAAGCGACCGGGCTGAGTCTACAAAGCCCTGACGGGCTGGAATGCGCCTCTAGCCCGAAGGGCTTCGCAGGTTCAGCCTGGACCTTCAGGTCCAGGCGATGCGATCCGTCCTTACGGGTGAAAAGCCATCAGCGCCGAGTGGCCCATCGCTTCTCCGATCTACCTGGTTTAGTGCGCTTACCCTGGTCACGCACCGGCGGTGGCCACCAGCGCCCGGTACACACCGTCCGCGCGCACCAGGTCGGCGTGTCTGCCCGTCTGGGCGACGCGGCCCCCATCCAGGGCGATGATCTGGTCGGCGTCGGCCACGGTGTGCAGACGGTGGGCGATGACGAATACCGTTCGTTTCCTGACTAATCGCATTAGTGCATCGCCGATCAGTCGCTCGTTTTCCGGGTCCAGGTTGCTGGTCGCCTCGTCAAAGAGCAGAAGCGATGCGGGCCGCAAGAACGCCCGCGCCAGCGCCAGCCGTTGCGCCTGCCCGCCGCTCAGCCGCGCGCCGCGCTCCCCGATGGGCGTGTCGTAGCCCTGGGGAAGCGCGGCGATGAAGCTGTGAGCGTTCGCCTGTCGCGCCGCCTCGACCAGATCATCGGGCGTCGCGTCGGGCCGGGCCAGCCGCAGGTTGTCCGCGACGCTGCCGTGAAACAGGTACGGCGACTGCGCCACCCAGGCGACGTGCGCGCGCCACGCATCCGGCGGTAGGCCGTCCAGCGGCGCGCCGTTGACCAGTATCCGCCCGGACGACGGCTGAAGGAAGCCGAGCAAAAGCTGAAAGATCGTGCTCTTGCCCGCGCCGCTCGGCCCGACGAGCGCGGTGCGCGTCCCGGCGGAAAGCACGAAGCTCACGCCATCCAGCGCGGGCCGCTCTGCGTTCGGGTAGCGGAAATGCACGTCTTCGAAGCGCACATCCAGCCGGACGGGCGGCGCGGGCAGCGGCGACGCCGTGACCTGCACAGCGCGCGTGGGGGTGGGCCTTTCCAACACGGCGAAAATGCGCTCTGCCGCGCCGATCCCCGCAACGCCGGAGTGAAAGCGCGCGCCGAGCATCCGCAGCGGCAGATAGTATTCCGGCGCAAGGACCAGCACAAAAAACGCCTGTTCAAAGTGCAAGACGCCCGCCAGCAGCCGCAGCCCGATCTGCACGGCGATGATGGCCGTGGACAGCGTCGCCAGCATTTCGAGCGCCAGCGCCGAGAGAAACGCCACGCGCAGCACGTCCAGCGTGGCGCGGCGGAACTGGTCGCTGATGCGCTCCACGGCGGCAATTTGCGCGCGGCTCCGCCCGAACATCTTGAGCGTGGGCAAGCCTTGCAGCACGTCCAGGAAGTGCGCGCTGAGCCGGGAGAGTGTGCCGTACTGCCGCCGCGCCAGCCCGCCCGCCGCCTTGCCGATCAGGACCATGAAGAACGGGATGAGCGGCGCGGTGACGAGCAGCACCAGCCCGGACACCAGGTCGATGGCGAACACGAGCACGAGGATGGTGAGCGGGATGATCGCCGCCTGGAACAACTGGGGCAGGTATTGCGTGAAATAGGCGTCCAGCGCCTCGACGCCTTCCACCGCCGACGCCGCCAGTTCGCCGCTGCGCTCGGCGCGCGTGTAGGCGGGGCCGAGCGCCAGCAGGTGCGCCGCCAGCCGCTCGCGCAGGTCGCGCTTGACGTGCTCCCCGACGTGATGCGCCGCCGCGCCGCCGATCCAGGTGAAGATCGCCCGCCCAACAGCCACGGCCAGCAGCGCCGCCAGCGCGCCCGCCGCCTGATCCAGCCCCTCGCCGCGCAACAAGACGCCGCTGATCACGGCGCTGAGCAGGGCCGCGCCCGCCACGGTCAGGCCCGCGCTGACCAGCCCGACCAATGCGGTGAGCGCCAGCGCCGCCCGCACGGCGCGCGCTTCCCCGAACAGCCGCCGGTCGAGATTCATGCCCGATCACACCCGGCGAT